>NZ_JBIVVI010000325.1:0-7870 GCF_044757675.1 Kitasatospora sp. NPDC091257 | reverse complement strand
ATTCCGCGCCGTCGAGGGCACCGGCCTCACCGAGCAGCCCGAACTCGGCACCCTCTCCCCCGCGGCCGCCCCGGCCGAGCCCGTCGCCGTCCGGCTGTACGCCGGCGGCCGGTGGCGGCGGGTCCCGCTGCTGGAACGCGAATCGCTGCGCGCGGACGACACCGTCACCGGACCCGCCGTCATCGCCGAGGCCAACGCCACCACCGTGGTGGACACCGGCTGGAAGGCCACCGTCACCACCGCCGGACACCTCCTGGTCGAGCAGGTCGGGGCCACCGCCGAGGAGGCCGTCCCGACCGCCGCCGACCCGGTGCTGCTGGAGGTCTTCAACAACCTCTTCATGGCGATCGCCCAACAGATGGGCGCCCGACTGGAATCCACCGCCCAGTCGGTCAACATCAAGGAGCGGCTCGACTTCTCCTGCGCGCTCTTCGACCCGGACGGCAACCTCGTCGCCAACGCCCCCCACATCCCCGTCCACCTCGGCTCGATGGGCACCACCGTCAAGGAGGTGCTGCGCCGTCTCGGCCCGAAGCTGCGCCCGGGCGACGCCTACGCCGTCAACGACCCGTACCACGGCGGCACCCACCTGCCCGACATCACCGTGGTCACCCCTGTCTTCGACCCGGACGGCGACGTGGTCCTGTTCTTCGTCGCCTCGCGCGGCCACCACGCCGAGATCGGCGGCACCTCTCCCGGCTCGATGCCCGCCGACAGCCGCGAGATCCACCAGGAGGGCGTACTCTTCGACACCTGGCCGCTGGTGGTGGACGGGCGGCTGCGCGAGGAGGAGACCCTCCGGCTGCTCACCGACGCGCCGTACCCGTCCCGCGACCCGGACACCAACCTCGCCGACCTGCGCGCCCAGATCGCCGCCAACCGCAAGGGCGTCGACGAGGTCAACGCGATGATCGGGCACTTCGGCCCGGACGTCGTCCAGGCCTACATGCGGCACGTCCAGGACAACGCCGAGCAGGCGGTGCGCCGCGCCGTGGACGGGCTGAGCGACGGCTCGTACCGCTACGAGACCGACTCCGGCGCCGTGATCGCCGTCTCCGTGCGCGTCGACCGCCGGGACCGCAGCGCCACCATCGACTTCACCGGCACCTCGCCCCAGCTCGACGGCAATCTCAACGCCCCCTCCGCCGTCGTCACCGCCGCCGTCCTGTACGTCTTCCGCACCCTCGTCGCCGACGACATCCCGCTCAACGACGGCTGCCTGCGCCCGCTGCGGATCGTCGTGCCGCCCGGCTCGATGCTCGCCCCGGAGTACCCGGCCGCCGTCGCCGCCGGGAACGTCGAGACCTCGCAGGCCATCGTCGGCGCGCTCTACGCCGCGCTCGGCGTGCAGGCGGAGGGATCCGGCACGATGAACAACCTGAGCTTCGGCAACGCCGAGCACCAGTACTACGAGACCATCGCCTCCGGTTCCGGTGCCGGCCCCGGCTTCGACGGCGCGGACGCCGTCCAGACCCACATGACCAACTCCCGCCTCACCGATCCGGAGGTCCTGGAGTGGCGGCTCCCGGTCCTGGTCGAGGAGTTCGCCGTCCGCCCGGACAGCGGCGGCAACGGGCGCCGGCACGGCGGCAACGGCGTCCTGCGGCGGCTGCGCTTCCGCGAACCGATGACGGTCAGCCTGCTCACCAGCCACCGCCGCGTCCCGCCGTACGGCCTCGCCGGCGGCTTCCCGGGCACGCTCGGCGCCAACCGCGTCCTGCGCGCCGACGGCACCGTCGAGGAACTGCCCGGCTGCGGCACCACCGAGGTCGCTGCCGGGGACGCCTTGGAGATCCGCACCCCCGGCGGAGGCGGCCACGGCGGCTCTGCCTGACGCGGTCCGGCCGGTCGGCCGTCGACGCCGGCGGCCGACCGGGCCCGCCTCCCCGGTCCCGGCCGATCCCCACCGGCCTGGGCCGGTCGGCCCTGCTGCCCGGTCGAGCCAAGCGGGGCCCCGCTCCGGAGCATCTCGTACAGAGACCGGGCGGACGGAACCGACGACGCGAGCGGTGGAGGAGCGGCTGGACGTCTGCGTGACCGCCCTGATGGGCGCACGGGGCTGAGCCGGGGCGGGCCCGGTAGATTCACTCCCCCACCACCGACCGAGGGAGAACCCGTGCCCGACCGGCCCAGCCTGCTGTACGTGACGGACCTGGCCTACCCGGCCCGCGGACGGCGGTACGGCGACGAGGACGTCTTCCTCACCTCCCGGCTGCGGGAGTGGTTCGACCTGGCCCTGTGCCACCCGCTGGACGCCCGGGCCCTGATGGGGCGCTTCGACGCGGTCGTGGTGCGCAACAGCGGTCCGGTGCTGCACTACCGGGAGGAGTACGCCCGTTTCCGCGACCGGGCCCTGGCCGACGGCGTGCGGGTCTACAACCCGCTGACCGGGCGGGGCGACATGGCCGGGAAGGGGTACCTGCTGGACCTGACCGAGGCGGGCCGCCCCGTCATCCCCACGGTCGACCGGCCGCAGGACCTCGACCGGCTGCCCGCCGCCGACCGCTACGCGGTCAAGCCCAGGGAGGGCGCGGACAGCATAGGCCTGCGCTTCCTCACCCGCGACGAGCTGGACGGGCTCGACGCGTGGGGCGAGGTGCTGGTCCAGCCGCGGATCGACTTCCGCTACGAGGTCTCCTTCTACTTCGTGGACGACGCCTTCCAGTACGCCCTCCACGCGCCGGATCCGGCCCGGCGCTGGGTGCTGGAGCCGTACGAGCCGAACGCGGCCGACCTCGCGTTCGCGCGGAGCTTCGTCGACTGGAACACGCTCGCCCACGGGATCCAGCGGGTGGACGCCTGCCGCGCGCCGGACGGGAGCCTGCTCCTGGTCGAGCTGGAGGACCTCAACCCGTACCTGTCCCTCGACCTGGTCGCCGAGGAGGTCCGGGAGGGCTTCGTCGAGGCCCTGGCGGATTCACTGCACCGCTTCCTGGGCTGACCGGCCGGGGCGGAACGACGGACCGCCGCCCCGGGAGGCGTCTCCCGGGGCGGCAGCAGCGGGCGCGCCGTCAGCAGATCCGCGGCAGTTGCTCGCCCATCGGCAGGTCGACCACCCGGGTGCCGCCGAAGCCGGTGCGGGCCACGACCATCCCCGGGTGCTCCTCGACGCACTCGCCGATCACCACCGCCTCCGCGCCGAGCGGGTGGGCGCGCATGGCGGCGAGCACGGCGTCCGCCGGGCCGCGCGGGACGAAGGCGACGAGCCGGCCCTCGTTGGCGATGTACATCGGGTCCAGGCCCAGCACCGCGCAGGCGTTGGCCACCGGCTCCGGGACGGGGACGGCGGCCTCGCTGAGCACGACGCCCACTCCGGCGGCGGCCGCGATCTCGTTGAGCGCCGCCGCCAGGCCGCCCCGGGTGGGGTCGCGCAGCACGTGCAGGTCGGCGGTGGCCGCGAGCATCGCCTCGACCAGGCCGCCGAGCGCCGCGCTGTCGCTGCGCACGTCGACGCCGAACTCCAGTCCCTCCCGGACGCTCATGATCGCCACGCCGTGCAGCCCGATCGGCCCGCTGACGATCACCACGTCGCCGGGCCGGGCGCGCTGCGGGCGGATGTCGACCCCGGCCGGGACGATCCCGATGCCCGCGGTGTTCAGGTAGACGCCGTCCCCGTGCCCGGCCTCGACCACCTTGGTGTCCCCGGTGGCGATCTCGACCCCGGCGGTGCGGGCGGCGGCGCCGAGCGCCCTGGCGACCCGGTCCACCACCGCCATCTCCACCCCCTCCTCCAGGATGAAGCCGCAGGACAGGTAGGCGGCCCGGGCCCCGCTCATGGCGAGGTCGTTGACCGTGCCGTTGACGGCGAGGTCGCCGATGCAGCCGCCGGGGAAGAACAGCGGCCGCACCACGTAGGAGTCGGTGGAGAAGGCGAGCCGGGCCCCGCCGAGCTCCAGCACCGCGGAGTCGCCGAGCCCGGCGAGCACCGGGCCGCCGAAGGCCGGCACGAAGAGGTTCTGCACCAGTTCCGCGGACAGCGCCCCGCCGCCGCCGTGGCCCATCACCACCCGGGGGTGGTCGCGCAGCGGCAGCGGGCAGCTCCAGCCGGAGAAGTCGGGCCGACCGGCGTCCGGTTCGGCGGACGGTCCGGCGGGCGCCTCGGTGAGCAGTTCGGTGTCAGCCAACGCGGCTCGCCTCCTGGGTCTCCTGAACGTCCTGCATCCGGACGGACGTCGCACCCGGCACGCCGAGCCGCCGGTACAGGTAGTACGCCGCGCACGCCCCCTCGCTGGACACCATCGTGGCGCCGAGCGGCGTGCGCGGTGTGCAGACGGTGCCGAAGGCCTCGCACTGGTGGGGCTTCAGCAGCCCCTGCAGCACCTCGCCGCTGCGGCACTCGGCGGGTTCGCGGGTGGTGATCCCCGAGACGTCGAAGCGGTGTTCGGCGTCGTGGTCCCGGTAGCGGGGCGAGAGCCGCCAGCCGCTGCGCGGGATCACCCCGATGCCCCGCCAGGCGCGGTCGCCCACCTCGAAGACGTCCTCCAGCATGGCGCGGGCCGCCGGGTTGCCCTCGGGGCGGACGGCCCGCGGGTAGGCGTTGTCGACGGTGTGCTCCCCGCGCTCCAGCTGCCGTACGGTGCGCCGGATGCCTTCCAGGATGTCCAGGGGTTCGAAGCCGGTGACGACGATCGGCACCCGGTGGCGCTCCGCGAGCGCCGGGTACTCGTCGGTGCCCATCACGCTGCAGACGTGTCCGGCGGCGAGGAAGCCCTGGACCCGGCAGTCCGGCGAGTCCATGATCGCCTCGATCGCGGGGGGCACCCGGACGTGGGAGACCAGCATGCTGAAGTTTCGCAGCCCCTGCTTCCTGGCCAGGTGGACGGCCATGGCGTTCGGCGGGGCGGTGGTCTCGAAGCCGATGCCGAAGAAGACCACCTCCTTGTCCGGGTTCTCCCGGGCGATCCGCAGGGCGTCGAGCGGCGAGTACACCACCCGGACGTCGCCGCCCTCACCGCGCACCCGGAACAGGTCCCGGTCGGTGCCGGGCACCCGCAGCATGTCCCCGAAGGAGCAGAAGACCACCCCCGGCCGGGCGGCGATCGCCAGTGCCCGGTCGATCATCTCCAACGGGGTGACGCACACCGGGCAGCCCGGCCCGTGGATCAATTCGACTTCGTCCGGCAGGAGTTGGTCGATGGCGTGCCGGATGATGCTGTGCGTCTGGCCGCCGCAGACCTCCATCAGCGCCCACGGCCGGGTGACCGTCGCCCTGATGTCGGCGAGCAGCCCGGCCGCCAGCTCGGGGTTGCGGAACTCCTCCAGGTACTTCACCGTCCGGCCTCCTCGGTCTCTTCCGCCGCTCCGACCGCACCCGCCGCCGCCCCGGCGGCCTCCCACGGGTCGCCGAACTCCTCCTGCAACAGCCCGAGTTCCTCGAAGAGGGCGAGGGTACGCCGGGCCGACTCCTCGTCCAGGCGCTGCAGCGCGAAGCCCACGTGGACGATCGCGTAGTCCCCCACCGCCAGGTCGGGCAGGTACTCCAGGCAGACGTCCTTGATCACGCCGCCGAAGTCCATCACCGCCATCCTGGTCCCGTCCCGCTCGCCGATCTCCGTCACCCTGCCGGGCACCGCCAGGCACATCCGCGCTCACTCCTCCCGGGTGGCCGCCGACCGGGCGGCCACCATCAGCTGGCCCAGTGCCAGCCCTCCGTCGTTGGGCGGCACCCGGCGGTGCCGCAGTACGGTGAAGCCGTCCTCCCCGAGCCCGCTCGCGCAGGCGGAGGAGAGCAGCGCATTGGCGAAGACCCCGCCGCTGAGGGCCACGGTGGTGGTGCCGTGCCGTTCCCGGACGGCGGCGCAGATCCGCCGGACCAGCTCGGCCACCGCGCCGTGGAAGCGGGCGGCGACCAGCCCGGCGGGCGCACCCGCGGTAACGTCGGCCACCACCGCGGCCAGCACCGGCCCGGGGTCGGCGATCCAGCCGTCCGCCCGCGCCGACAGGCCGAACGCGTAGCCGCCCGCCCGCTGCGCCGCCCCGCGCACAGGACCGTCCTTGCGGCTGAACTCGCAGGCCGCCGCCTCCAGTTCGATCGCCGCCTGGGCCTCGTATCCGGCCCGCTGGCAGATCCCGGCGAGCGAGGAGACCGCGTCGAACAGCCGGCCCATGCTGGAGGTCGGCGCGCAGTTCAGCCCCCGATCCAACTGGCGCTCCAGCAGCCGTAGTTCCTCGCCCTCGCAGGCCCGGACCGGCGGCAGCTGCGGCAGCCGGGGCAGCCCGGCCGCGCGCAGGTGGGCGAGCGCCGTCCGGTAGGGGCGCTCGACGGCCGCGTCCCCGCCGGGCAGCGGCACGTACCGGAGGTGGGCGAGACGGCGGAACCCGTCGTAGTCCGCCAGCAGCACCTCGCCGCCCCAGATCGCGCCGTCCTCGCCGTAGCCGGTGCCGTCGAAGGCCACCCCGAGCACCGGCCGGCCGCCGTCCAGGCCGTGTTCGGCCATCACCGCGGCGATGTGGGCGTGGTGGTGCTGGACCCGGTGCACCGGCCGGCCGGCGGCGGTCCGCTCGGCGTGCCGCAGCGAGCGGTAGCCGGGGTGGCGGTCGGCGGCCAGCAGTTCGGGCCGTACGCCGCTGACCGTGCCGAGCTGCTCGACCGCCCGCTCGAAGGCCCGCAGGGTGGCCAGGTCGTCCATGTCGCCGATATGGCCGGACAGCCAGGCGTAGCCGTCCCGGGCCAGCGCGAAGGTGTTCTTGAGGTCGCCGCCGACGGCCAGGACGGGGCGGACGGGCACCGGCAGCGGGATCGGGAGCGGCGCGTACCCGCGCGAACGGCGCAGCGGAAGCTGTTCGCCGTCCACCACCCGCACCACGGAGTCCTCACAGGGGACGTGGATCGGCCGGTCGTGGGTGAGCCAGCCGTCGACCAGCGGGGCGAGCCGCTCCAGCGCCTCCCGGTCCTCGGTGACGATCGGCTCGCCGGAGAGGTTGGCGCTGGTCATCACCAGCAGGTCCGGCCCGGGGGCGGCGAGCAGCAGGTGGTGCAGCGGCGTGTACGGGAGCATCACCCCGAGGTCGGGGCTGCCCGGGGCCACCGCCTGGGGCACCGGCAGGCCCGTGCGGCGGAGCAGGACGATCGGCCTCACGGGCCCGGTGAGCAGTTCCCGCTCGACCGGGTCGACGGGCAGCAGGCGTTCGACGGTGGCGAGGTCGCGGGCCATCACGGCGAAGGGCTTGTCGCCGCGCCGCTTGCGCCGGCGCAGCAGGGCGACGGCCGCGGTGTCGCGCGCGTCGCAGGCGAGGTGGTAACCGCCGATGCCCTTGACGGCGAGGATCGCGCCCTCGGCGAGCAGCCGTCGGGCCTCCGTGAGGGCCTGTTCCCCGGCGAGTCCGGGGCGTCCGGGCACGGTCAGCGCGAGTGCCGGCCCGCAGGCGTGGCAGGCGACGGGCTGGGCGTGGAAGCGGCGGTCGGCGGGGTCGGTGTACTCCCGGGCGCAGTCCGGGCACATCGGGAAGCCGGCCATGGTGGTGTTGGCCCGGTCGTACGGGAGGCCGGTGACGATGGTGTGCCGGGGGCCGCAGTTGGTGCAGCTGATGAAGGGGTGCCGGTGGCGGCGGTCGGCCGGGTCGGCGAGTTCGGCCAGGCAGTCGGCGCAGACGGCGGTGTCGGGCGGGATCAGGGTGGTGCGGGGGCCGTCGGGGCTGGACGGGACGATGCGGAAGCCGGTGGCGCCGGTGGTGGCGAGCGGCGCGTGTTCCACCGAGTGCACCTGGGCGAGCGGCGGCGCGTCGCCGGCCACGCGCCGGCAGAAGGCGTCCAGGGCGTCCGGGCTGCCCTCGACCTCGGCCAGGACGCCCTCGCCGGTGTTGGTGACGGTGCCGGCCAGGCCGAGTTCACCGGCCAGCGTGTGGACGAACGGGCGGAAGCCGACCCCCT
>NZ_JBIVVI010000324.1:0-7884 GCF_044757675.1 Kitasatospora sp. NPDC091257 | reverse complement strand
TGTTCTTAGGTGTGCTCTTCCCATCTCCCGGCCTCAAAACCGCCTAATTCGACCACCACGCCGGCCCGCCCCACCCCCCCGCCCCCCTCGCCCACCCTGGTGCGAGGGGCGCCAGGCACTCAGTGCCTCCGGGGCAGCCGCCCCAGGAAGCCGTGTCCACGAGTCGTCTGCCAGCGCGACCGCGCCAGCCGCAGCACCGTGTCCCACTGCTGGCGGACCTCGTCGTCCGGCGGGCGCTCGCCGCGCCCGATCCTGTCGAGTTCGTCCCGCACCTCCCGTCCGAGCGCCGCCGAGGCCACCGTCGCCAGCATGGCCCCGAACAGGGCGGAGAGCATGGCGAAGACCGCCCCGATCGCGCCGTAGCGGTCCGTGGAGGCGTTGAAGAGGCGCGGCAGGTAGACGCTCATGGCCACCGAGTACCCGGCCAGCAGGACCGCCGCGATGCACCCGAACGGCACGAGGCCGAGCCGGGGGATCCTGCCTGCGGACAGGAGCCGACCGCTCCAGACGAGGAAGGCCGCCGTCAACGGCGCCTCCACGACGTCCGCTCCCAGCCCCAGCGGCCCGCGGTCGAGAACGGCGTGGACCCAGCCGCTCAGCGCGGCGTACCCGGCCAGCAGCGCGATCCACTTGAGGCCGTTGACCGTGTTGCGGACGCTCAGCGGCTCCAGCTCCCAGCCCTGCTCGAACAGCCGCTGGGCGGCCCGCGCGAAGCTCAGCACCGAGACGAGGAGGAAGGCGATCCCGAAGAGCCCCGTGGCGCCCCAGTCGTTGGACGCGGAGAGCATGTCGCGCACGGCTTCGGCGCCGCCCCCGGTGAGTCCGTAGCGGTCGATGACGCGCTGGGCGACGTCCTTGCCGCCCAGGCGGACGACGAGGGTGCCGCAGACGATGGCCAGCGGCACCAGGGCGGTGAGCGCGGCCGAGGCCAGGGCCATCGAGCGGTCGAAGCCCACGAGTCGCTGGAAGCGGCTGACCACGCGCAGCGCGAACGCCGGGCGGAGCCAGAAGGTCGCCGTCCTCAGGATGGTCTCGCGGCTGATCCGTCTCGTGTGGCCCTCCGGAGTGACAGTGGTGGGGTGTCGGCGCGGGAAGCCGGGGAAGCCGGTGAGCACGCCGCCGGTGTGATCCTCGCGCGGCGGGCTCAACCCGCTGCGGCAACCCGCCGGAACGAGTTCCTCCGGCTGCGATCCGAGAGGTGGCGCGCGGCGCGGGAGCGGCCCTCGGCCGGCTGATGTCCTGTCGTGTCGGGCCTGTCCGTGGATCCCGTGTCGAGCTGCGGGGTTGCCGGGGAGGAGCCCCCTGACTCGGGCACCGCACGGCGGTGCCCGAGGCCCTACGGCTGGTCAGACGGTGAGGAGTTCCGTGGAGGTGGTGGCGGCTTGCAGGGCGTCGGGGTCGGGGACGATGCCGATCCCCGGGCCGGTGGGGACGGTCAGACGGCCGTCGTGGAGGACGAAGGGGTCGGTGATGTCGCGGGTGTAGTAGCGGGCCGAGGCCGAGATGTCGCCGGGCAGGGTGAAGCCCGGGAGCGCGGCCAGCGCCAGGTTGGCCGCCCGCCCCAGCCCGGTCTCCAGCATGCCGCCGCACCACACCGGTACGCCGTTCGCCAGGCACAGGTCGTGGATCCGGCGGGCTTCCAGGTACCCGCCGACCCGGCCGGGCTTGATGTTGACGATCGAGCACGCCTCCTGCCGGATGGCGGTGGCCGCGTCCCGGGCGGAGGTGATCGACTCGTCCAGGCAGATCGGGGTGTCCATGCGGGCCGCCAGCCGGGTGTGCGAGAGCAGGTCGTCGGGGGCGAACGGCTGCTCGATCAGCGTCAGCCCGTAGGCGTCGAGCCGGCGCAGGTGGGGCTGGTCCGCCGGACCGTAGGCGGTGTTGGCGTCCACCTGCAGGGCGATGTCCGGGCCGAACGTCTCCCGGACCGCTCGCAGCGGCTCGACGTCCCAGCCCGGTTCGATCTTCAGCTTGATCCGGGCGTAGCCCGCGCGGAGGTAGCCGTCGACGGCGCTGATCAGCTCGTCGACGGTGTCCGTGATGCCGACCGACACGCCGACCGCGAGCTCGGTGCGCGTCGCCCCGAAGTACTGGGCGAGGCTGATGCCGGCGGTCCGCAGTTCGGCGTCCAGTACCGCCATCTCGACGGCCGTCCTGGCCATCGGATTGCCTCTGACCGGCCGGAGCAGCTCGGGTACCAGTGCCGCGGTCAGCCCGGGGGCCCGGGACAACCGGGGCAGCAGGAACTCACGTACCACTTCCCGGGCCCCGGCCAGGTACTCGGCGCTGTACGTCGGATCGTCGTCGGCCACGCACTCGCCCCAGCCGACGGCTCCGTCGGCCGTGGTGACCTTGACCAGCAGCGAGTTCCGGTGTTCCTGGGTTCCCAGTGCGGTCCGGAACGGCGCGACCAGGGGCAGGGCCACCTCACGCAACTCCACCTGCTGCAGCTTCATTCCGATGTTTCCTTCCGTCGCAGGACGTACCAGCCGGACCGGTCGAACCCGTCGATCCGGTAGCCGTTCTCCAGGGCGCCGCCGAGCGCCTGGCGCATCGCGGACCGCCAGCGCCGGGCGGCGGCCGGATCCGTTCGCCGCAGGGACTCCGCGTCCACGGGGGTGACACAACGCAGTACGCCGCCGGTCGCGGCGCGCGGTACGGGCTCGCCGTTGCCGTCCGCTTCGAGCACGGGTTCCGCCGCGGCCGGGTCCGGCAGCGGTGCCGGTGCGTGCGGCGTCCCGTGCACCGGCCAGCTGACGAACAGCCGGTCGGAGTCGTCGCCGTCGTTGATGCCGTCGGCCAACGGCCCGTAGAAGTCGGGCAGGTACGCCTCCGCGACCGCCCCGAGCCGCCGCAGGTTGAAGTGGGCGTTGCGGCGGATCAGCGGGTCGTACGTCCACGAGATCGACGACAGGCCCGCCTGGGCGGCCCACTCCCGCTGGTGCGACTTCATCGCCGCGCCGATCCCGCGCCCGCGCATTCCCGGCAGCACGCCGGCCACGTGCGAGTGCAGGCTGTCCCCGATGGTGCGGAATCCGGCGGTCACGCCGACCATCGCCGTCCCGAGATACGCCGCCGCGACGTAGCCGCCGGTGTGGGCGAGCGCGCACATCACGTCCAGGGCCAGCGGTGGCTCGGCGATGTCCGGGGTGTTCCACACGGTGCGCAGCACCGCGTCGGCCTGCTGGAGTTCGGGTACGGTCCGGAGCAACCGGATTCGGACGTCCGCCCGTTCCGCGCCGGCGGAAGGAAAATCGACCGTGCGACGAGTCTGCTCGGCGGGCCGCTCCGGGCCATTGGCGTCCGGGCCCGAGTTCACCTGGCCTCCTTTGTGCCGATGTCCGGCAGCCGTAGCCGCAGTTGCAGCGCCAGTGCCAGCCGCAGGTCCGGATCGTCGATGTCGATCAGCTCGGCCAGCCGGCGCAACCGGTGCCGCAACGTGTTGGGGTGCAGCGTCATGGCCTCGGCGACCCGTGGCACGTCGTAGTGCCCGGCGATCCAGCAGCGCAGTGTCTTCTCGTACTCCGTTCCGTGCCGGGCGTCGTGGTCGAGCACCGTCGACAGGGGCTCCCCGTGCAGGGCCGGACGGTACCGGAGCGCCTCGTGGACGTCCCGCAGGAATATCGGGGCGGCCAGCTCGTCGTGCCGTCCGATCTCCGTCCTGCCGAACGGTCCGCACACCACCTCGAGCGCCTGCCTGGCCTGGCTCAGCCCTGTCGAGACGTCGGCGAGGCCGGGGAGGGTGCGGCTGATCCCCGCCCGCCAGCCGCCGCCCAGGGTGTCGCTCGCCCGGGCCAGCACCGTCGCGATGATCAGCTGGATCACGGGCGCGTCGGACGCCGTGTCGACCACCGCCACGGCCTGACCGTCCAGCGCTCCGGCGGCGGCTCCCAGCCGGTAGGCGGAGAGTCCCATCCGCAGCAGGTCGCCGACGTATTCGGCGGCGGAGTCCGGCGAGACGCCTCGCGCGTGACCGGCCGGGTCGCCGAAGCGGCCGATCACCAGCACGGTCGCCGGGGCGTCGAAGCGTATCGCGAACGAGTCGGCGAGCTCCCGGGTCGCTCCCAGGCCGCGGAGCAACCAGCCCAGGCGCTCGGCTCGTTGCCGGCGCTCGGCGTCCGCCGCGAGGCTGACCCGGGCCAGGTGGGGCGCGGCCAGCCGCGCGCCCTCGGCGAGGACGTCCGCCGCCTCCTCCGTCAGGGGCTCATCGCCTTGGAGCACCCAGATGGTGCCCAGCGCCTCGCCACCGTCCCGGATGGCGATGGCGAGGCGTGGCCGGTACTCCTTCGGCTCGTAGCTCCAGACCGCGGTGTCGGAGCGCAGGACGGCGGCGTACTCCTCGGCGTGGGTCGGGTGGTCCGGCACCCGGCGGCCGAGGATGCCGTCACGGCGCGGGTCGTCGACCAGTTGGCCCGGGACCGTGGAGTAGGCCAGCACGCGCATGGACAGGTCCTCGATCGCCACCGCGCCGCCGGCGCGCACGGCGATGTCGTTGGCGAGGGCGAACAGGTCGGTGGACCGGTGCCTGTTCGGCTCGAACACCGGGCTCGTGATCGCACGCAGCGCGTCGATCAGGGTGTAGAGCTGCCCCCAGGAGATCTCGGCGCTGCGCTCCAGGAGCGCCACTCCGGTCCGTTCGGCCGCCTGTGTCAGCGCTGCCGTGTCCGTGGTGCCGGCTCGCATGACCACCGCCGTGGCGTGGTGCTCGGCTGCCCGCTCCAGGACGTCGGCGGTCAGTCGGCCGGGTACCAGGACGATCGCGTCGGTCAGCCCTGTCCCGGGGGCGTCGGTGTCATGGATCGTGGGCGCCCCGACGGCGACCGCCCGGCCTCGCGGCAGTGCGAGCGGCCGTAGGAGGTCGGTTCCCAGGCTGTCGAGCACGACCCCGAGGGTGATCCCGGCGGGGGCTGTCATCGCCGCTCCGATCGCGGCATCCGGCGTCGGCGCTCTCCGGTGGACTCACCGTCGGCGGTCACCTGTTCAGCGGCCGGGAACACATGCGTCGTTCCGGTCGGCGGCAGCTGCCTCTCCGGACCGGCCACCGCCGGCCGCGGGGTGGTGTGGCCCACCAGGGGGGCGACGTGGTTGCTCGGCCCGGCGGCCTTCCGGCGGCTCGGCGGAGTCGGAGTCATGGGGAGTCCTCGTCAGGGGATGGGTCGGGTGAAGGGGGCGCCGATGAGGGACACCTCGGGGCGGTCGGCGGAGAGCGAGCAGCGGACGGGGGCCGTCAGGGGACGAGGTTGAGGCCGGGGGGAAGTCCCAGGGGGGCGGTGTCGTCGGGCTGTCGGACGAAGCGCATCCGGTGGACACCGTGCGTGCTGATCAGGAGGTCGTCGCCGCTGGGGCGCAGGCTGATCAGGCCGCCCGCGCGGAACGCGCCGTCCGGTGCCGGTTCGATCGTCCCGACGAACTCCAGGCCGAGTTCGAGCGTGCCGTCCCGGGTGACCGTCGCCAGGACACCGAGTTCCGGACTGCGGTAGACGGCCGGTGGCAGTGTGGCACCGGCAGCCGCGGGGGGACAGCGCCGGTACTCCGTGGCGCGGCCGGGGCGGTACACCGATCCGATCCTGATCGTGCCGGACGACACCCGCAGCCAGAAGCCGGCGCTGTCCTCCAGGCCGTGCCAGCTGCCGTCGACGGCCGGGGCGAACTCGCCGGCGGACGGCGCGTCGTGGATGCGGATCCGGCCGTTGCCCACGGCGTCGATCCGGAGGGTGAGGCCGGATCGCGGATCCAGCCAGTCCCCCGCCAGCCGGGCAGCGGGCTCGGCGGCCACCGGGTCCGCCGTCAGCGCGACGGGATCGTCTTCGGGCAGCCCGGCGGCCAGCCGGAGCACCCGAGTGGCCAGCTTCGCGGAGTCGATCGAGGAGTTGTTGCTCAGCAGCGCCACGCCGAGGTCGGCGTCCGGCATGAACAGCAGCTGGGACCGGTACCCGGGGACACCGCCGGCATGGCCGAACGCCGGGTGGCCCGCGATCGTCGTGTGGTAGAGACCCAGCGCGTACGGCCACTCCTCCCCGTCCCCGGAGTCGACCTGCCGCACCAGCCCGTCGCGGATGTCGGCGCCCAGGACCCGGCCGTCCTGCAGGAACCCGAACCACGGCGCCAGGTCGGCGACGCTGGTGGCCAGGCCGCCGTCGCCGACCGCGGACTCCTCGGTGTCGGCGCGCCGGACGGCACCGCGGGTGACGTCGTACCCGTAGGCGAATCGCGGCAGCGGCTCCCGGCTGTCCTCGCGGAACACGGTCTCGTTCATGCCCAGCGGTGTGAACATCCGGTCCGTGGTGAACTCCCCCAGGGTGCGACCGGTGAGCCGCCGCACGAGCGAGGCGACCAGGACGTACCCCGTGTTGGAGTAGGAGAACGCGGTCCCCGGTTCGAAGTCGACCTCGGTCAGCCCTGCCACGAAGGCCAGCGTCCGGTCCTGGGTGATCCTCGTCAGCGGGCGGCCGGCGATCGTCGTCAGGGCCAGCCAGTCCCGCAGACCTCCCGTGTGCCGCAGACATTGACCGACGGTCACCGGCACCGCCAGCTTCAGCTCGGGCAGGTGCGTGCGGATGTCGTCGTCCAGCGACAGTCGCCCGTCCCGGCACAGCAGCAACGCCGCCGCGGCGGTGAACTGCTTGCTCATGGAGGCGATGTCGAACCGTGTGCGGGTGTCGACCGGCGCCTCGAACTCCACGCTCGCCAGCCCCGCAGACGCCTGGTGGATCAGCTTCCCGTCGGTGTAGATCCCGACGGACAGTCCCGGGTCACCCGGGCGTATCGCCGAGCCCACGACCTCGGACAGTGTTGTTGAGATGGCCATGCACCCCAGACTCTCAGCCAGGACTGCCCGGGAGGTTTGTCCTGACAGGCAAAGTCCGCTCGCCCGACGTTGGCCGAAAGGACATGCCCCTGTGCCTCCTGACGTCAGGAGCATTCCTCGCTCAGAGCCGGTCGGCGTCGAGGACGGCCTGTGCGAAGGCCTCGGGCGCCTCCTGGGGGACGTTGTGGCCGATCTCGGGCAGGCTCCGGTGGAGGTAGGGGCCGGTGAAGAAGTCGCGGTAGCCGGCGCCGTCGCCGGGGGCGGTGAACGGGTCGCGGCCCGCGTCCAGGGTCACGGTCGGCACGGCGATCCGGGGACGGGCGGCGAGGCGGCGCTCCAGCTGGTCGTAGCGGTGCTCGCCCTCCGCCAGGCCCAGCCGCCAGCGGTAGTTGTGGATGACGATCGCCGCGTAGTCGGGGTTGTCGAAGGCGGCGGCGGTGCGGTCGAAGACGGCGTCGTCGAAGGCCCAGGTCGGCGAGACCTGCTGCCAGACCAGGCGGCACAGCTCGCGGCGCTTGTCCCGGTCCTCCATGGCACGCCGTCCGCGTTCGGCGGCGAAGGAGAACTGGTACCACCAGGTGTGCTCGGCGGCGGGCGCCAGCGGCTCCTTCTGCATCTCGACGTCGGTGACGAGGTAGCCGCTGACCGAGACGAGCGCCTCGACCCGTTCGGGCCACAGCGCGGCGATGATGTCGGCGGTGCGCGAGCCCCAGTCGAAGCCCGCCAGCACGGCCCGCCGGATGCCCAGCGCGTCCATCAGGGCGAGCACGTCCAGGGCGACCGCGGCCTGCTGGGCGTTGCGCGTCGTCCGCTCGGACAGGAAGCGGGTGGTGCCGTGGCCGCGCAGGTACGGGACGACGACGCGGTAGCCCCGGGCGGCGAGCAGCGGGGCGACGTCGACGTAGCTGTGGATGTCGTACGGCCAGCCGTGCAGGCAGATCACGGCGGGGCCGTCGGCCGGGCCGTCCTCGGCGTAGCCGACGTCGAGCAGGCCGGCCCGGATCTGGGCCAGGCGGGCGAAGCCGGTCCGGGCGGCGGGGGCGGGGGCGCCGACGGGGGCGGCGGCCGGTGCAGGG
>NZ_JBIVVI010000323.1:0-7893 GCF_044757675.1 Kitasatospora sp. NPDC091257 | reverse complement strand
CCAGGGCGTGGAGATCAACAACCACACCATCAACCACCGCAACCTCCGGTCAGGTCCGACCTGATCACCGCGGTGCGGTTGAAGTAGCCGAGCAGCGCTTCGTGCGCCGCCTCGGTGCGGCCCGCCAGCGGGGTGCCGACCACGAAGTCCCGGCAGCCGGTCCAGCGGGCGAGCACGCACTGGTAGCCGGTGAGCAGCACCATGAACGGGGTGCACCGCTCCTGGCGGGCCAGCCGGTCGAGGGCGGCGGTCAGCTCGGGGCCGAGGTCGACGGTGACGAAGCCGGCGGGTCTGGTGGGGTCCGACGGTCTCGGCCGGTCGAACGGCAGGCGCAGCGCTCCGGTGCCGGCGAGCCGGTCCGCCCAGAACCGGAACGCCTCCTCGCCCGCCTCCCCACCGGTCCTGGCCTGTTCGGCGCGGGCGAAGTCGCCGTACTGCAAGGGGAGTTCGGGAAGATCGGCCGGTGCCTCGCCGATCGCCTCGCGGTAGAGGGCCAGCAGTTCGCGCCACATCGTGCGGAAGGACCAGCCGTCGGCGACGATGTGGTGGACGACGACGCTGACCGCGTGTTCCCGCTCCCCCGCGCTGATCAGGGTCGCGCGCAGGGGCGGCGCGGCGGCGAGGTCGAACGGCGCGTTGACGTACGGGCGGCAGGCGTCGGTGAAGTCCGCCTCGGTGGCTCCCTCGGGCAGGCGGAGGACGACCAGGTCGATCGCGGCGGGGGGCTGGACCAGTTGGACGGGCTCCGCGGCCTCGGGGTCGTCGTACCCGAAGCGGGTGCGGAGGATCTCGTGCCGTTCGGCCAGTCGGCCGAGGGCGGTGCGCAGGGCCCGCGGGTCGATCGGCCCGGTCCAGCGCCGGTTGAGGTACATGTTGAAGCCGGCGTCGTCCGGGTGGAGCTGCTGGAGGAACCAGAGCCGGCGCTGTTCGGCGGTCAACGGGTGGGTGGCGGTGGTGGTCACCGGACGGTCACCTCGGTCTCGGAGCGGTGCGGGAGGGTGGGCGCGGCGGCGGCGTCGGCGTCACTGGACGGCCGGGCGGTGCCGGCGGCCCGGTCCTGGATGGCCTTCAGGCCGACCAGGTCGTCGGGCTCGGCGTCGGGGACGTCCCGGTCGAAGTGCCGCAGCACCGGGACGGCCAGGCAGACCAGCGCGAGGGCGGCCATGGCGAGGCCGAACAGCAGGTAGAGCAGTCCGATGCCGCGGCCCTCGCCGGTGCCGATGAGCCGGCCGACGGTGGAGGCGAGGGCGCCGCCGCGGTCCATCAGCGGCTGGAGGAGTCCGGGGCCGAAGGGGGCGACGACGGCGAACCCGACCGGCAGGGTCGACCAGGCGACCATGGTGTTGACCGCGATCACCCGGCCGTGGAAGCGCAGCGGCACCTTGGTCTGCACGATGGTCGCGTAGGCGCCGTTGAGCAGGGCGAGCGCGAAGGTCATGCCGAACGCGCCGAGGGCGACCGTCCAGATCGACGGGCGCAGCCCGGTGAGCAGGCAGGCCCCGGCGACCGCCAGGGTGGCGAGCAGCACCCCGCGCAGCTTCCGTCGGCGCGGTCCGCCCCAGGCCACCAGGGTGATCCCGCCGAGCACGGCGCCGAGGCCGGCCGCCGTGGACACCCAGCCGGCCGCGGAGAGCGGGGCGAAGGAGAGCACGAGCGGGGTGGTGAGCAGGAACAGCGGGGAGAGGAAGACGTTCAGGACCGCGAAGTACAGCAGCATCGCGCGGAAGTGGCTGCTGCCGAGGGCCCGTCGGAAGCCTTCGCGGATCTCGGCGGGAATGCTCTCCCGCCGGGTGGAGCCCATCACGTCCGGGAAGCGCACGACCAGGGTGACGCCGACGGCGACCGCGTAGCCGGCCACGTCGAGGGCGAGGATGCCGCCGAGTCCGATGGCGGCGAGCAGGCCGACGGCGAACAGCGGGACGAGGAACTGGGCGAGGCCGAAGGCCATCTGGACCACGCCGTTGGCGCGGCCGAGGTAGCGCTTGGGGACGAGCTGCGGCACGGCCGCGTTCCAGGCGAGCCGTTGGAAGGAGAGGGCGGCGGACAGCACGGCGACGAGCGCGTAGGCGTGCCAGACCTCCAGTCCGCCGGTGGCGTACAGCAGGAGCAGGACGACCTGGGTGAGGCCGGCGGCGAGGTCGCCGAGGAGCATGGTCCGGCGCCGGTCGCCCCGGTCGACGATCGCTCCGGCGATCGGGGCGGCGAGGATGCCGGGCACCAGGCCGCAGGCGGCCAGCAGCCCGAACTGGGCGAGGGAGCCGGTGCGCAGGTAGATCCAGACCGGGAGGGCGAACTCGGTGAGCGCCGATCCGATCATCGACACCTGCTGCCCGGAGGCGACGGTGAGGAAGCGGCGCATGGTCGGGCGGACGGGCGCCTGCGCGTCCTGCGTGACCGGCCGTTCGGCGTCCCGGGAGAGCCCGGCCAGCCACCAGGTGGCGCCGTCCGTCCGACGGTGGCGGTCCTCCTGCCCCGCGGCGATCGACCGGTGGACGCCGGTGACGACGGCCGCGAGTTCGGCGGCCCGGTACTTGAGGTAGAAGTGGCCGGCCTCGTCGAGGACCACCACGGCGGTGGTGTCGGCGATCCGGTGCCACTCGCGGAAGCGCTCCTGGTAGAACTCGGTGGCCGGGTCGCGGTCGCCGCAGACCGCGATCACGGGGGCCTTGATCCGTCCGCCCTCGGTCCCGAACATCCGGGTGAAGTACCGTTCGACGTCCTTGGTGCCGGTGCGGCGGTTGCGGACGATCAGCCGCAGCTGCTCCGGGTCCAGGTCGTCGGTGTCCATCCCGGCGGCGGCCAGACCGTTGATCATGTCCTGGTCGCTGCGCATCCGGTCGAGGAGTTCGGCCCACCGCTCGCCGACGGCCGCGCCGCGTCCCCTGGGGCGGGCGAAGGGGAAGATGCCGCCGAGGTGGACGGCGTCGATCTCCCGGCCGGCGGCCTCGACCCGGCGGGCGATCTCGACGGCGAGGCGCACGCCGACCCCGCAGTGCCCGTACAGCACGATCCGGCCCTCGACGCCCTCGACGATCTCGCGCGCGCACCGGTCGGCGACCTCGTCGACGTCCATCGGTTCCTCGCCGAGTTCGTGGCCGGGGACGGCGATGGAGTGCAGCGCCCAGTCCTCGGGCAGGGCGTCGGCGAGCGGCTTGTAGATCAGCGCGCTGCCGCCGCCGTAGGGGGCGCAGACCACGCTCGCGGTGGTGCGGCGGCGTTCGGGGGTGAGCCGGTGCAGCAGCCCCTGCGGTCCGCGGTCGGCGCCCGGGTCGGTGACGAGCCCGGCGAGCTGCCGGACGGTCGGGAAGCGGAAGAGGTCCATCACGCCGACCGGGGTCGGCAGGTCGGGGAAGGTGCGGCGCAGCCGGGCGACGACCTGGGTGGCGAGCAGCGAGTGCCCGCCGATCTCGAAGAAGTCGTCCAGGGCGCCGACCTTCGCGACGTCGAGCACCTCGGCCCAGATCGCGGCGATCAGCGTCTCGGTGTCGCCCTCGGGTTCGACGTGTCCGGCGGCCGGGCCGGTGTCCTCGGGTTCGGGCAGCGCCTTGCGGTCGACCTTGCCGTGGGCCAGCAGCGGCAGGCGGTCCAGGACGACGTACCGGGCGGGGACCATGTAGTCCGGCAGGACCTCGCCGAGCGTCACCCGCAGTTCGGCCGCGGCGGGGACGGCCGCGTCGGCCGCGCGTTCGAGGTAGGCGACGAGGTTCTGCCGGATCCCCTCGCCCCGGACGGTGACGAAGGCCTGGGTGACGCCGGGCAGCGCGGTGAGCGCGGCCTCGATCTCGCCGGGCTCGACCCGGTAGCCGCGGACCTTGATCTGGTCGTCGGCGCGGCCCAGGTACTCCAGCACGCCTCCCCCGGCCTCCGGCCGCCAGCGGGCCAGGTCGCCGGTGCGGTACATCCGGCCGCCGGCGAACGGATCCTCGACGAAACGTTCCGCCGTCAGCTCGGGACGGCCCAGGTAGCCGCGGGCCAGCCGGTCCCCGCCGAGGTACAGCTCGCCCGTCACGCCGGGCGGCACCGGCCGCCGGGCCGCGTCCAGGACGTAGCAGCGCGCGCCGGCGAGCGGGGTGCCGATCGGGGTGTTCCCCGGGCCGTGCTCCCCCGGCAGGACCTCGTGGACGGTGACGCCGACCGTCGCCTCGGTGGGGCCGTAGTGGTTGAACACCGCGCAGCCGCCCCGGCCGGCCAGGTCGGCGGCCCAGGCCCGGGACGAGGCCTCCCCGCCGAGCACCAGGGCGCGGCGCGGCAGCAGGCGTTCGAGCGGGGCGTCGGCGGACAGCGCGGCCAGGTGGGAGGGCGTCATCTTGAGGTAGTCGAGCGCCGACGCCTCGATGTGTGCGGCGAGTTCGGCGCCGGCGATGCGCCGCGGCAGCAGGTGCACCCGGCCGCCGGTGGTGAGCGCCAGGTAGAGCATGGTGATGCTGAAGTCGAAGGACAGGGACTGCAGCAGCCCGTAGCGGGCGCCGGGCTCGATCCGCAGCCGTTCCCGCACGCCGGCCAGGTAGTTGAGGATCTCGCGGTGCTGCACCGCGACGCCCTTGGGCTGCCCGGTGGAGCCGGAGGTGTAGATGACGTACGCGAGGTCGTCCGGTCCGGACGCCTCGGCGAGCGGCGCGTCGTCCGAAACCCGGTGCGGCGCGGGGTCGGCGCGGTCCACCAGCAGCTCCGCGCCCCCGTACGCGGGGAACCGCTCCCGCAGCTCCGAGTCGGTCACCAGCACCCGCACGTCCGCGTCGGCCACCAGGTGGGAGAGCCGCGCGGGCGGCTGCTCCGGGTCCAGCGGCAGGTAGCAGCCGCCGGCCTTCAGCACGGCGACCAGGGCGACCGCCAGGTCCGGGGACTGTTCCAGGCACACCGCCACCCGGTCGTCCCGGCCGACGCCCAGCGCCCGCAGCCGCCGGGCCAGGGCGGTCGCCCGTGCGTCGAGTTCGCGGTGGGTGACGGTGGCGTCCTCGAAGACCAGCGCGGGGCGGTCGCCCGCCTGCCGGGCCGCCGCCGCGAGCAGCGCGGTCAGCGTTCCGGGCCCGTCCTCGGGGAGCGCCGGGCCGGCCGCCCACTCCTCGACCAGGTCGCGGTGCTCGGTGCCGGTCGTCACCGGCAGGTCCTCGACGGCCCGGTCCGGATCGGCCGTGGCCGCCGTCATCAGGACCTCGAAGCGCTCGGTGAGCCGTCGCACGGTGTCGGCGTCGAAGAGGTCGGTCCGGTAGGTGATCAGCCCGAAGAGCCCGCCGTCCTTCTTCTCCCGCAGGTAGAAGGCGAGGTCGGAGTGGCTCGTGGTGGCGGCGTGCCCGAATCCCTCCGCGGTGGCGGCGGGTGCGGTGGGGGCGGCGCGGTCGCCGTAGTTCTGGAACGCGAAGGTGGCCTGGAACACCGCCGAGCGGCTGACGTCGCGCTCGATGTCCAGGTCGGCGACCATCTGCTCGAAGGGCACCTCCTGGTGGGTGTAGGCGTTCAGCGTGGTCTCCCGCACCCGGCCGACCAGCTGTCCGAAGGTGAGTCCTTCGTCCAGCCGGGCGCGGATCGGCAGCATGTTGACGAAGGCCCCGACCACCGCCTCCAGTTCCCGGTGGAGACGGCCGGCCACGGCCGAACCGATCGCGAAGTCCCGCTGGCCGGTGTGCCGGCCGAGCAGCACCTGGAGCCCGGCCATCAGCACCATGTACGTCGACGCGCCGCGGGCGCGGGCGCACTCGGCGACGGCGCGGGCGAGTTCCGGGCTCCAGTGCAGTTCCACGGCGGCGCCGTCGAAGGTGAGCAGCGGCGGCCGGGGGCGGTCGACGGGCAGTTCCAGGGCGGGGACGTCGGCGAGTTCGGTCCGCCAGTAGTCGCGGGAGGCGGCCAGGGCGCCGCTGTCCAGCCGGTCCCGCTGCCAGCGCGCGTAGTCCCCGAACTGGACGGGGACGGGCGGGAGTTCGTGCTCCGTGCCGTGGGCGTACCGGGCGTGGAGCAGGTCCAGTTCGCGGTTGAGGATGTCGATCGACCAGCCGTCGCCGACGATGTGGTGCATGACCAGGGCGAGGACGTGGTCCTCGGCGGAGAGCCGGACGAGCAGGGCGCGCAGCAGCGGCCCGGTCGCGAGGTCGAAGGGTCTGGCGACCAGCGCCCCGATCTCGTCGGCGGCTCTTCGGCCGGGGTCGGGATCGTCCGAGGCGTCCACGAACGCGGCGGCGAAGGGGCCCGGTTCGGCGATCAGGACCTCGGCCCTGCCGTCCTCCGTGACCGGGAAGGTCATCCGCAGGCCCTCGTGCCGTGCCACCAGGGCGGCCAGGGCGGTGTCCAGCGCCGAGCGGTCCAGCGGGCCGCGCAGCCGCCGGGCCGGGGCGAGCGTGTAGGCCGTCCCGCCGGGCGAGAACTGGTCCATGAACCAGAGCCGTTCCTGTCCGCTGGACAGGGGCGGGGCGCTGCCCTCCGGGCGGGGCTCGACCACCCGCACCGGGGCCGCGGCGCCGCGCAGGCGCTGGGCGAGGAGGGATCGTTTGGTGGCGGACCAGTCTGCGGGCAGGTCCTGGGTGTCGGTCATCGGCAGTCCGTTCGGGCGTGGAGCGGGGAGGACGCGCAGGGGCGGTCGGCGGCGGTCAACGCCGCTCTCGCACGACGTCGGCCAGGGCGGCCGGGGTGGAGGCGTCGAAGAACAGGTCGAAGGCGAGCTCGACCCCGAAGGCGGCGCGGATCCGGGCGGTGATCTGGATGATCGTCAGCGAGTGTCCGCCGTGGTCGAAGAGGTCGTCCTCGGGGCCGAGGCCGCAGACACCCAGGACCTCCTCCCAGATCGCCAGGACGCCCGCCGTGACGTCGTCGGCCTCCGCCGCTACCGCGGCCCGCTCGCGCGGCGGGTCGGGCAGCGCGCGCCGGTCGAGCTTGCCGCTCGGGGTGAGCGGCAGGCGGTCGAGGGTGACGAACTGCCGGGGCACCATGATCGCGGGCAGGGTGCGCAGCAGGTGGTCCCGCAGGTCCGCGTCGGGCAGCGGTGCGCTGTCGGGAGCGGGCACCCGGTAGCCGACGAGGGCGGGCTCCCCCTCGGCCTGCTCGCGGACGGCGACGGCCGCCGCGGCGACGGCCGGGTGGTCGAGCAGCGCGGCCTCGATCTCGCCGAGTTCGATCCGGTGGCCGCGGATCTTCACCTGGTCGTCGATCCGGCCGTGGAACTCCATTTCGCCGTCCCGCGTCCACGCCACGAGGTCGCCGGTGCGGTACATCCGGCCGCCGGCGAACGGGTCACCGACGAAACGTTCCGCCGTCAGTTCGGGCCGCCCCCGGTAGCCGTCCGCGAGGCCGTCGCCGCCCAGGTGGAGCTCTCCGGGGATCCCGATCGGCACCGGGAGGCCGTCGGCGTCCAGGACGTACGCCCTGGTGTTGGCGACCGGCCGGCCGATCACCACGGTGTCCGGCTCCGCGGGGACGTCGGCGCAGGTGGCGTAGATCGTCGCCTCGGTCGGGCCGTACCCGTTGATCAGCCGGCCGAGGGAGCCCCGGAGCTCGCGGGCCAGCGGGAGCGGCAGCGCCTCCCCGCCCACGATCCCGGTCAGCCCGGCCGGCAGGGGCCCGGCGCTGAGCAGCACGCGCCAGCCCGAGGGGGTCGCCTGCAGATGGGTCACGCCCTCCCGCCGGATCAGCCCGACGGTGCCCGGCGCGTCCAGGGCGGCGCCGTCCGGTGCGAGGACCAGCCGGCCGCCGGTGACCAGCGGCAGCAGGATCTCCAGCCCGGATATGTCGAAGGAGAGCGAGGTCAGGCCGAGCCAGACGTCCTGCGGTCCCGAGCCCAGCCGGTCCGCGAAGGAGGTCAGGAGGTTCACCAGGGCCCGGTGCCCGATCTCCACGCCCTTGGGCCGCCCGGTCGAGCCGGAGGTGTACAGCACGTAGGCGAGGTCGCCGGACGGGGCCGGCTCCGCC
>NZ_JBIVVI010000322.1:0-7910 GCF_044757675.1 Kitasatospora sp. NPDC091257 | reverse complement strand
GAGCCCGGTGTGGGACGACCGGCTCGGCGGGGTGGTCGGCATGGTGACGATCGCCGAGGCGACCGATCCCCCGGTGAGCTACCTGACCCCCACCGACGGCCTGACGGCGGCCTGGCCCGGGCTGCGGGCCGTCGCGATGCCGCCGTCGCCGTTCCGCAGCCTGACCTCGTTCCAGGAGTCGGACGCGGCGGTCTTCCACGGCCGGCACACCGAGAGCGAGGAGGTCGCCGTCCTGACGGCGCGCGAGCGCTGGGTCACCGTCGTCGGCCCCTCCGGCTCCGGGAAGTCGTCGCTGGCCATGGCCGGGGTGGTCCCCCGGCGCCGTGCGGCGGGGGCGCTGGCGGTGACCCTGCGGCCGGACTCCGGCAGCAGTCCGCTGTCGGCGCTGGCCGCCGCGCTGCTGCCGTTGCTGGAGCCGGCGCTGTCGGCGACGCAGCGTCTTGAGCGGGCCCCCGTCCTGGCCGCCGTGCTGGCCGGGCCGCGAGGCATGGCCGACCTCGTGCCCCGGCTCCTGGAAATCCACGGCGCGAACCAACTGCTCCTGGTGCTGGACCAGTTCGAGGAGCTGTTGGTGCGCGGCCGGTCCGCCGTCGACGAACTGGCCGCAGTGCTGTTCACCGACACCCTGCCGAACACCGTCCGCGTCCTGACCACCCTGCGGGCCGACTTCCTGGAGGAGGCCCTCGCCCATCCGCTCCTCGGCCCGGTCATCGGCCGGCAGGTCTACGCACTCGGCCCGATGAGCCGCGAGCAGCTGCACCAGGTCGTCACCGCGCCGGTCGACGCCGTCGCGGGGGTGCGCTACGCGCCCAACCTGGCCGAGCGCCTGCTGGACGACACCGGAGCCGAACCGGGCGCGCTGCCGCTGCTGGGCTTCACCCTCGACCTGCTCTGGCGGCGCCAGGACGCCGGTCTGCTGACCCACCAGGCCTACGAGGCGCTCGGCGGCGTCAAGGGCGCGCTGGGCGCCTACGCCAACGACGTCCTGCGGTACAAGGTTTCGCCGGAGGAGGAGAAGGGGGCCGCCCGTCGTCTCTTCACCCAGCTCGTCCGGGTGCCGCTGGGTTCGCTGTCCGCCACCCGTCGGACGGCGTTGCGCACCGAGCTCGGCGAGGACGAGTGGCGCATCGCCCGGCGGCTCGCCGACGAGCGGCTGCTGGTCGTCGGGCGCAGCGCCGAAGGCGTGGACACGGTGGAGCTCGCGCACGAGGCGCTGATCAACGCCTGGGACAAGCTGCGGGCCTGGGTCGAGGAGGACCGCGCGTTCCTGGCCTGGAGGGAGGTCCTGCGGCACGACCGGGAGCGCTGGGAGCGCGGCGGGCGCGACCACGATCTGCTGCCGAAGAGGATCACGCTGGCGGGCGCCGAGCCCTGGTTGCACAGCCGGGCCGGGGATCTGAGCGAGGCCGAACGGGACTACCTGGAACGCGGTCGCGTCCACCGCCGGTCGCGCCGGCGGAGGCAGGGCACGGTGGCCGCGGCGCTGTGCGTGACGCTGCTGGCCGCCGTGACCGGGGGCGTGCTCACCGTGCGGGAACGCCACGCCACCGCCCGGGAGCGGGAGGCCACCGCCCAGAAGGCCGCGGTCGTCGACTCCAAGGATCTGGCCGCCCGCGCGCAGGCCCTCGGCGGCACCGATCCCGGACTGGCCGCCCAGTTCGCGATCGCCGCCCACCGGACGTCCCCCACCCGGGAGGCCGCCGCCCAGCTGTACGACCTGAGCGGCTCGTTGCTGAACAGTGTCGTCGGCGAGGCCGGGAAGGACACCCTCGTCATGGCGACCGCCGCCCGCGCGTCCCTGGTCGCCGCGGTGAACCAGGACGGAGTGGTCCGGATCTGGGACATCGCCGACCCGGACGCGCCGGCGCTCCGCTCGACCGTCGAGGTCGGCCTGACGGGCATCGCCCTCACCCCGGACGGGTCCCACCTGGCCGCCTCGTGCGGCACCGGGGGAGGCCTGTGCCTGTGGAGCCTCGCCGACCCCGGGAAGCCCGTGATCGCGGCCCGTCTGCCCTTGGCGACCGACCCGACGGGGGAACGGGCGGGCGTCATGTCGATGGCCACCAGCGCGGACGGCACGCTGCTGGCAGCGGCCCTGGGAAACGGCGACACCCGCCTGTGGTCGATCGCCCGGCCCACCGCCCCCACGGAGCTCGCCCGGCTGCGCAACCCGACCGGGCAGGGACCCGCGGCCCTCGCCGCCGTGGCCTTCGCACCGCGGGGAAGCCTGCTCGCCACCACCGTTCTCGGCGGCAGGACCCAGCTGTGGGACATCGCCGACCCGGTCAACCCGGTCAACCCGGTCGACCCGGCCAATCCGGCCACCCTGGAGACCGGGTACAAGTCGATCGTCTTCAGCCCCGACGGCGGCCTGCTGGCCGCCGGAAGCCAGCGGGACGTCGGTCTCTGGCGGCTCGGGGACCCGGCCCACCCCGAGGCCGTCAGAGTCTCGACGGGGGGCTCCGCGAACGTGAGTGCGGTGGCCTTCAGCCGGGACGGCCGCCAGCTCGCCTACGGCGGGACGGACGTGAAGGACCCCAAGGGCGATCTGTGCTTCGTCCCCCTGTCCGCGGACAACCTGGCCCTGGTGTCCGCGAAGTCGAGCTGCATGAAGACGGCCTCCGGCCTCTACGCCATGGCCACGACCGTGGCCGGCGGGCTGCTGACCGTGGGCGCCGACGGCGTGCTGCGCCGGTGGCGCGCACCGGTCCGGCAGATCGACGAGGCCCGGCTGCCCGGCGGCCTCCCCTCCTGGTCGTTCAGCCCGGACGGCCGCCTGATGGCCGCGGCGCAGCAGGTCACCGCAACGGCGCCGACCCCGACCACGCAGTCCGTCGGGCTCTGGGACCTCTCCGCGTCCACGGGCCCCGCACTCGTCGCGACCCTGCCGGTCTCCGTGCGGAGCACCGCGTTCCTCCGCGCGGACGCGCTGCTGACCGTCGGATGGGAGGGCGAGGTCCGGCTCTGGAACGTGAGCGATCCGCACCGCCCGGTCAAGGCCGGCTCCCTCGGCACCGCCGACTTCCCCGCCACCCCGTCGACCGTCGGTGACGTGATCATCAGCTTCGGGGTGACCTGGGACGACCGCGGCCACCTCATCGCGGTGATCAGGGGCCGGGCACTCCACCTGTGGCGGGTCACCGACTCGCTCGACGCGACGGAGGTCGGCTCGATCCCCGCCCCCGACGCCGACGGCCACGACGCCGGCCTGGTGAACCACGGCCGCACGGCCTACCTGGCGAGCAAGGCCGGCTTCGACTGGTGGGACGTCAGCGACCCGGCGAAACCGAGGCGCACCGGCTCGTCGGCGATCAAACCCCCGGAGGGCTCCTCCGATTCCGGCGGCTCCGCCGACTCGCTGAACATGGGTTCCGCGCTCTCCCGCGACACCCCGGCCGGTACGGTCATGGCCGTCACGAGCACACCGGACACCAGCTGCAAGTGCTCGGCCCTGGAACTGTTCCACTTCACCGCCGGCGGCGAGCCGACGTCGAGGGTCACCGTGCCCGGTGCCTTCAACGACGTCCTGGGACTGAGCAGCGACGGCCGGCTGCTCGCCGCCGGCGCCAACAACGGAAGCGCCGTCTCCCTCTGGGACATCGGCGATCCGGGGCATACCCGGCCCGAGACGACCATTCAGACGGTGCAGGGCGTCAAGGGCGTCGAATTCGCCCAGAACGGCGCGCTCATGGCCATCTGGAACAGCGGCACCCTGGAACTCTGGGACGTCCGCAACCCCACCAGCCCCGTTCTCGTGGTCTCCGTGGCCAATCCGAGCGGCGACACGATCCGCGCGGTCGCGCTCGTGGCGACCGGGCCCACCCTCCTCGTCGCCTCCAACAGGACCGTCTCGCTGCTCGACACCGATCCCGCCAGGCTCGCCGACCGCCTGTGCTCCTACAGCAGGGGCTCCGTCAGCCCCGCCCAATGGCGCCTGTACGCGCCCGACATCGCCTACCGGAACCCGTGCCCGAGCCGCTGACAGGGCTGCGGCCGTCCTCGGCCGCAGCTGCGGACAACCCTCAGGCTCCGTGCTCCCGGGCGGACGCGATGGCCGCCCGTACCGTTTCCAGCAGGGCTTCCAGGCCCTGGGCCCGCTGCCATTCCTCGGCCGAGAGGTGCCAGGTGTGCTGCGTCGCCGGGGCCTCGGGCGGACCGGCGACGACCTCGACGGTCCGCCTCCCCTTCCGGTCGGGGCCCGTGACCCGCAGGTCCGTGTTCCGGATGTGGAACCGCTTCGGAGAGCTCCCGAAGACCTCCAGGACCCGGCCGTCGAACGTGTAGAACTCTCTGCCTGCCCTGGCCGTGATCTCGTCGGTCATGGGGCGACGCTACACGCGGGACCCGCGGCTGTCAGGCCTCCGTCCGGCGGCAGGTCCGTCACCGCTCCGGCCGCGGGGCGTGTCACGTGATCCAGGTACCGCCGCTCCGGCACCGGATCTTCGTGACTGTCCGTGACCATCGCGGCTCGGCAAGATCTACCTCACCGAACGGAACGCCGGCAGGAAGGCGGACCGGACAGGTGGCGGCGGTGACGCCCCCTGGCCGCCCGCACCCGTACCGCGTTGTGCCGGTCCGCCTGACGCTTCCTCCGAACTCGTCCGAAAGCAGCCCATCATGAGCGCCGTTAGCGCCCGCCTGAAGAAGTCCGCCACCGCCACCGCCCTGGCCGCCAGCCTCCTCGCCGGGGCCGGTACGGCTCTGGTCGCGGCCCCGGCCCCGGCCGTCGCGGCCGACTGCGCCGGCAAGGACGGCGTCGGGGGTGGCAACTGCACCAGCGCCCTGATCGGCGCCGTCTCCGACACCGTCAAGTTCGTCGTCGGTGCGGCCAAGCAGGCGAAGATGGAGAACGCCCAGTTCACCCAGGCCCTGGTCACGAAGCTGAGCAGTGCCGCGCCCGGCTACAACGTCCTCGTCTTCAAGTACGACGGGACGGACGCCTTTGACACCAAGTGGTTCAAGAACGACTACTCGGCGAACATGCGGGGGGTGATGTTCGAGGACGACGTCAGGCTGGAGCACCACGACAAGGAGGGCGGGCCGCAGGGCTACGACGACTTCAAGGTCTGGGTCTTCGCGGGCGAATCGGACTTCGTCAACTACGGTGACGGCGGCTTCATGAACTGGGCCTTCATCGGCCACGACTCGGACACCAGCGGCCACGGGGGCCGGCACATCCACTTCCCGGCCCGAGTGGTGCCGGGGTCCACCAGCGGCTCCACCCCGCCGCCCGGAACCCCCTCGACGCCGCAGGTGCCGATCGGCGGCCAGGTCATCACCGTCCCCGCGGTCCCCATCAGCAGCCCGGAGACCCCCGGCATCCCCGCGCACGAGACCGGCGACACCGGGAGCAGCATCCCCGGCGGCCACATCCGGATGGGGTTCGGTGTCGCCGACTCGGGCGCCGCCCAACTGGGCGGCACGCTGCGCCCGAGCGTCAAGAACGGCCGGGCCCCCGCCGCCAACGGCTCCGCGAGCGGCAGCCCGGTCACCGCCGCCACCAGCACCGCCGCCAAGTCCACCGGCTGGGTCTTCACCCAGGACGCCGGCGGGCTGTACAAGATCACCAACGCCGTCACCGGCCTGGCCCTCACCGAGAACACCAAGAGCTACCTGGCCGAGGCGCGCCCCTGGACGGGCTCCGCCGCCCAGAGGTGGGAGGTCTTCGCGTTCGGCGACGGCGAGTACCAGATCCGCGTCAGCGCCGACGACTGCCTCACCTACGACGAGGACAACAAGGCCCTCGGGGTCTGGACCTGCACCAACGACTGGAACCAGCGCTGGACGATCAAGGCCTGACCGCCCCTCGCCCGACTCCGCGCCCGACTCCGCGCCTGGCCCCGCGCCTGACTCCGCCCCTGCCGGGACCCGCCGGCGGGGGCGGGCCCGTGTCCGGCCCGACATCGCGCACGCGCCCCGGGGCCGCGTCACGAGGCGGGGAGGCCATGGCCGTGGGTGAAGGCGAACAGTGCCAACTGCATGCGGGTGGTGGCGCCGGTCTTGCTACGGATCCGTCGGAGGTAGGTGTCGACGGTGTGCGGGCTGAGCTGGAGGCGGCGCGCGATGGTGTCGTAGGTGGCTCCTCGGGCCAGCAGCTCCAGCACCTCCACCTCCCGGCGGCTCAGGGCGGGGGTGGCGGTGGCGGGTCGGGACATCGGGGCACTCTCCTGGCTGAGGGGACGTCGAACGGGAGCGGTGGTCACGGCGACCGTTCAGTAGACGGGCTGGCAGGAGGGGGTCGCGCACGAGCCGCCCCACGAGGTGTCGTCCGCGTGAACGTTGCGGGCCGCCGTCGGCTGGTCCTGCGGAACGGCGAGCGCGGCGGGGGCGCTGATCCCGAGAAGGGCCGCGAGCAGTACGGCGGCGGTGATGAAACGCTTCATGGAGTCCTCCTGGAGGGAACCTCAACGGTTCGCCGAGCGGGTCCCGGCCTGTGATCTAGCATGTCGGCGAGATGATCACGCGCCTACGGGCCGACCACCTCACCAAGCTGGGTGGCAGCAAAGTGACTGGGGGATGTACATGGATGTTTCCGGCGAACCGGACGATCGGGCGGGCGGAACGGAACCCGATCAGGTCGACGCGGCGGTCTACTCCTGGGTACTGGAACACCACCGGCTCGAACCCGCCGCCATCGCCGCAGACTTGGGACTGGACCCGGACCGGGCCGCCTCCTCGGTACGCAGGCTGAGCGCCCTGCGCCTGGTGTACCCGGACCCGCAGGACCCGGCGGCGGGCTACGCCGTCGCACCGGAGGCCGCGATGGCCCGGCTCGCCGCCCCCGTCGAGGCCCGGATCCGGCGCGAGCAGGAGGAGCTGGCCAGGGGACAGGCCCAACTCGTCGGCTTCTTCCCCCACTACCGGCGGAGCGGGCGGATGGCCGGCGCCGGTGAGGGGATCGAGGTCATCAGCAGCCTGCAGGAGGTACGGGCGGCACTCGACCGGGCCTCGGACAGCTGCCGGAGCGAGGTACTGGCCAGCCAGCCCGGTGGCGGAAGCCGCGTGCCGGAAGCCATGGAGGAAGCACTCGGCCGTGACCGCGCCCTGCTCGCCCGCGGGGTGCGGATGCGCACGCTCTACCACCACACCGCACGCTTCAACGGCCCCAGTCAGGCGTACGTGGAAGCGGCCTCGCCGCTCGGCGGCGAGTACCGCACCGTCCACGAGCTGTTCGGCCGGATCATCGTCTTCGACCGCGAACTCGCCTTCATCCCCGCGAGCGACGGCTCCTGGGGCGCGGTGGCGGTCCGTCAGGAGTCACTGGTCGCCTATCTGTGCGAGATCTTCGAACAGTCCTGGTCGTGTGCCAGGCCGTTCTCCGCCGCCACCGAGGACGGCCTGGAGCAGGTCTCCCAGGAGATCGACCGGACCATCCTGCGGCTGCTCGCCGCCGGGCTCAAGGACGAGACGATCGCCCGCCGCCTCGGGATGTCTCTGCGCACCGCGCGGCGTCACATCGCCGACATCATGGGACAGTTGGACGCCGAGAGTCGGTTCCAGGCCGGTGTGGCCGCCGCTCGTACCGGGCTGCTGGGCGAGTAGCGACACCCCGGGAGGCAGGGGTGCGGGGGTGGCCGGGTCACTCGGGTGGCAGGGTCACGTGAGTCCGGGACCGGAGGCGCGGGACCGGGTTCGCGTGACTGTCCCGGCGCCACCACCGGAATCCATGATGGAGCCCGGCGAAGGGAAGCCTCCCGACGCGAGGCTCCGGAACGGAGGACGACGGTGCAGTGGGGGCCGGACGATCAGGAGAACGAACCGGCCGACGAGAGCGGCTACCTCCGGGAACTCGCCGCGTTCCTTTCGGCCCGGTCCGGTGGAGGACCGGCCGTCCTGTGGACGGACTACGAGCCCCCCGTCACCTCCGCGTGCGCCGTTAGCATGACGCGCATGCCTGACGACGATCTGAT
>NZ_JBIVVI010000321.1:0-7915 GCF_044757675.1 Kitasatospora sp. NPDC091257 | reverse complement strand
CCCCGGAGCGCCGATGCCCACGACCGGCCCCGCCCGCCTGCCCTCGCTCACCGGGCTGCGCTTCTGGGCGGCCCTGCTGGTGGTGCTCTACCACCTCTCCCACAAGGTGGGCACGCTTCCGGTGCTCGGCCCGCTCGCCTGGTACGGCCGTTCGGGCGTGACGTTCTTCTTCGTGCTCTCCGGCTTCGTGCTGGCCTGGACGTACGGGGCCTCGCCCGCCCCGGCCGGGGCCCTGACCTTCGCCCGCCGCCGCTTCGCCCGGATCTGGCCGCTGCACCTGCTGACCACCGTGCTGTCCCTGGGCGCGGACGCGGCGATCGGCGCGGTGCTTCCGGTGGCGGCCGCGCTCTGGTCGCTGGCGCTGGTGCACCCGTGGGCGCTGCCCACCGTGTACGGCGGCAACCCGGCCTCCTGGTCGCTGGGCGCCGAGGCCTGGTTCTATCTGCTGTTCCCGCCGCTGCTGCGCCTGCTGGCCCCGCGCCGGCGCGCCTGGCTGCCGCTCGCGGCCCTGTGCACCGCGCTCGGCCCGGTGCTCTGGGCGGCCGGCGCCCTGCTGCCCGCCGACCCGACGGTGCGCGGCTGGCTGCTGGACTACCTGCCGCTGACCCGGACCCCGCAGTTCGTCCTCGGCGTGGTCACCGGCCTGGCCGTGCGGCACGGCGCGCTCCCCCGGGTGCGGTCGGCGCGGTCGGGGCTCCTGCCGGCGGCCGCCGCCGTGGCGCTCTGGCACCTGCTGCTGGTCCCCTGGCACGCCGCTGTCCCGGACGCCCTCTGGTACGGCCCGTACAGCGCCTCCCAGTTGCTCCCCGCGCCGCTGTTCGCGGCCCTGCTGGCGGCCGCCGCCCGGTGCGACGCCGCCGGGTGCCCGCCCCGGCTGCTGGCGGGCCGCACGGCCGTCCGGCTCGGCGAGTGGTCGTTCGCCTGGTACCTGGTGCACGAGATCGGCGTCCGCTGCTGGCTGTCCGTCCATGGCCGCCCGGCGCCGGGGGCCGCGACGTTCGGTGTCTGGCTGCTGCTGGCCGGCGGTTCGCTGGCCGCCGCGGGCGTGCTGTACCGCTGGGTGGAGCGCCCCTGCGAGCGGCTGCTGCGCGGCGCCGCCCGGGGCCGGGACGCGACGGCGCCGCTGCCGGCCCGCGCGGTGCGGGTGGGGCGGCAGCGGCGCCGTGGTGCGACGGGGGATCAGCCCTCGGTGGAGCCGTCCAGGTTGACGTAGGCGTAGAAGACGCCGAGGTCGTAGCCGTCCTTGTCGGTGTCGAACAGCACCTTGATGTCGCTGTCCCCGTTGCGCAGGAACGGCGAGATGTCCCAGCGGTTGGAGTCGTAGCCGAAGTTGTTGCGGTTGTACGGGGTGCGGACGAACTGGTCGGCCGGGGTCAGCTCCTCGATGGTGGAGTTGAACGCGTCGTTGGAGGCGTGGTTGAGGTCGGAGAAGGTCGCCTGCGGGCCCTGGGTGGACTTGATGGCGAGGGTGTCGCCGGTCCACTTGAGGTCGCCGTCGTAGACCACGAAGCCGAGCTTGCCCGCCACCGGGCCGGTGGCCGGGGTCCGGAGCCCGGTGAGGTCGAACTCGCGCGGCGGGCTGTCGGGCAGCTCGACCCGGAAGCCGTCCCACAGGTGGACGTGCCGGTACGGCTTGCACTCGTTCTCGTAGGCGACCACGATCGTCCAGCCGCCCCAGCTGTGCGGCTTCACCACCGAGTCCATGTTGGCGACGGTGTAGGTGCCGTTGCCGGCCTGCCTGACCAGGTCGGTGATGTCGGCGGAGGCCTGGTAGCTGCTCTCCACGTCGGTGGTGATGTAGCCGATGGAGGGCTGGTCGTTGGCGATGTTGCGGTACTCGGGCTCGCCCGGGACCTTCAGGTACACCTCGTCGATCTGGTTCTCCGGCAGCACGACGTCGTCGATGCCGCGGGTGCCGCCCCAGTACAGCCGGGCGTACGTGACCCGGGAGCCGTCGATCAGGCCGAGGTCGGCGGAGCTGGCGGAGTAGATCGCGTCACCGAGCGGGCCGACCGAGCCCGGGTCGATGTTGATGTACTTCATCTCGTACTTGTTGTTGATCGGCCTGGGGCCGAGGCCCTTGCGGGCGTCCAGGCAGGGCGGCTGCTCCGGGTCGAGCGGCGCCTTGGTCTCGTCGCAGGTCATCAGCGAGTTGCTGATCCGGGTGATGGAGCCGTGGAAGTCGCCCTCGAAGCGGGTGGTGAAGGGCAGTTGGTTCTCGGCGATCGTGGTGGCCCGCTGCTTCGCGCGCTGTGCGGGCTGGGCTTGCTGTGCGTGCTGGACACCCGCCTCCGGCCCGGAGGGCGTGCCCGAACCACGGGCGTCGGCGATGGTCGGGGCGGCCAGCAGCTGGCCGGCGACGGCGGCGACGGCGGCGCCCGCGACGCAGGTCCTGCGGAGGAGCAGACGAGTGGCGGAGGCGCGACTGACGGAGGAGATCATGTGATCCTCTTTCAGGATGGACGGACGAGCAGGCCGGTCGGACCACAACCCTCCGTCACATAAGCATCACATTCCGCCACCGGTGCGGCGATTCCGCCGCAGGTCCACTCCATAGGAGGGCCCGCTGCCGACCTCCGGGGCGACAGCGGGCCGACGGGGGTTTGAGCGGCCGTCACCCGCTCACAGCACCTGGAGGTTCTTCCGCAGCTCGAACGGGGTGACCTCGGAGCGGTACTCCTCCCACTCCTGGCGCTTGTTGCGCAGGAAGAAGTCGAAGACGTGCTCGCCGAGGGTCTCGGCGACGAGTTCGCTGCGCTGCATCAGGTCGATGGCCTCGCCGAGGTTCTGCGGCATCGGCTGGATGCCGAGGGCGCGGCGCTCGGAGTCGGACAGCGCCCACACGTCGTCGTCGGCGCCGGGCGGGAGCTCGTAGCCCTCCTCGATGCCCTTCAGGCCGGCCGCGAGGGTGACGGCGTAGGCGAGGTACGGGTTGCAGCCGGTGTCCAGGGAGCGGACCTCGATCCGGGTGGAGCCCTGCTTGCCCGGCTTGTACATCGGCACCCGGATCAGTGCCGAGCGGTTGTTGTGGCCCCAGCAGATGTAGGACGGCGCCTCGCCGCCGGCCCCGGCGGTGCGCTGGGAGCCGCCCCAGATCCGCTTGTAGGAGTTCACCCACTGGTTGGTGACGGCGGCGGTCTCGGCGGCGTGCTTCAGCAGGCCCGCGATGAAGGACCGGCCGACCTTGGACAGCTGGTACTCGGCGCCGGACTCGTGGAACGCGTTGCGGTCGCCCTCGAACAGCGAGACGTGGGTGTGCATGCCGCTGCCGGGGTGCTCGGAGAACGGCTTGGGCATGAAGCTCGCGTGCACGCCCTGCTCCAGCGCGACCTCCTTCATGACCAGCCGGAAGGTCATGATGTTGTCGGCGGTGGACAGCGCGTCGGCGTAGCGCAGGTCGATCTCCTGCTGGCCGGGGGCGCCCTCGTGGTGCGAGAACTCGACCGAGATGCCCATCGACTCCAGCATGGTGATCGCCTGTCGGCGGAAGTCGTGGCCCACCCCGCGCGGGGTGTGGTCGAAGTAGCCGGAGTGGTCGGCGGGGATCGGCGGGGTGCCGTCGCCGGGCAGGTTCTTCAGCAGGAAGAACTCGATCTCCGGGTGGGTGTAGAAGGTGAATCCCTGCTCGGAGGCCTTCTCCAGGGTGCGCTTGAGCACGAACCGGGGGTCGGCGTAGGACGGCGATCCGTCCGGCATCAGGATGTCGCAGAACATCCGGGCGGTGCCCGGGGTCTCCGAGCGCCACGGCAGGATCTGGAAGGTGGTCGGGTCCGGCTTGGCGATCATGTCGGACTCGTACACCCGGGCGAAGCCCTCGATCGCCGAGCCGTCGAACCCGATGCCCTCCTCGAAGGCCTGCTCCAGCTCGGCCGGCGCCACCGCGACCGACTTCAGGAACCCGAGCACGTCGGTGAACCACAGCCGGACGAACCGGATGTCACGCTCTTCGAGCGTCCGAAGCACGAACTGCTGCTGCTTGCCCATGGGGACAGTCTCACCTCTGCTCTTTACGCTCGTGTTACGCCCCGGAGGCCGTGGAAAGACCTCGTAAAGCGGTTGCCCCCATCATGGCCGATCCCCGCCCGGCCCGGCAGCGCCGACCCCCGCCGCGGGCCCCCGCCCAGGACATCGCGTCAGTTGGACGATTACACTCGGGGCATGCCCAATCTCCGTCTCGCCCTGAGCCAGATCGACCCCTGGGTCGGTGACCTCGCCCGCAACGGCGACGAGGTGGTGCGCTGGACCAAGCGGGCCGCGGAGGCCGGCGCGCAGCTGGTCGCCTTCCCCGAGATGGCCCTCACCGGGTACCCGGTGGAGGACCTCGCCCTGCGCCACTCCTTCATCGAGGCCTCCCGCGCCGCGCTGGTCGAGCTGGCCGGCCGCCTGGCCGCGGAGGGGCTGGGCGAGGTCCCGGTGGTGGTCGGCTACCTCGGGCGCTCCGAGCACGCCTCGCCGCGCTTCAACCGTCCGGCCGGCTCCCCGCAGAACTGCGCCGCGGTGCTGCACCGGGGCGAGGTGGTGACCCGGTTCGCCAAGCACCACCTGCCCAACTACGGCGTGTTCGACGAGTTCCGCTGGTTCGTCCCCGGCGACCAGCTGCCGGTGCTGCGGCTGCACGGGGTGGACGTCGCGCTGGCCGTCTGCGAGGACATCTGGCAGGACGGCGGCCGGGTCACCGCCGCCCGCGAGGCCGGCGCCGGGCTGCTGCTGGTGATCAACGGCTCCCCGTACGAGCGGAACAAGGACGACCAGCGGCTGGAGCTGGTGCGCCGCCGGGCGGCCGAGGCGGGCTGCACCCTGGCGTACGTCAACATGGTCGGCGGCCAGGACGAGCTGGTCTTCGACGGCGACTCGATCGTGGTCGGCGCGGGCGGCGAAGTCCTGGCCCGCTCCCCGCAGTTCGAGGAGCACCTGCTGGTGTTGGACCTCGACCTGCCGGCCGCCGCGGGGGACGACACCGACGGACTGCTGCTGAGCGACGGGCTGCACCTGGTCCGCACCGAGCTGGGCGGCGAACCGCAGGACGCGCCCGCCGGGAGGCTCACCGCAGGGGTGGCGCCGCGGCGGTCCGACGAGGCCGAGATCTGGGCCGCGCTGGTCTCCGGCACCCGGGCGTACGTGACCAAGAACGGCTTCTCGTCCGTGCTGATCGGCCTCTCCGGCGGCATCGACTCGGCGGTGGTGGCCGCGATCGCGGTGGACGCGGTGGGCGCGCGGAACGTGCACGGCGTCTCGATGCCCAGCCGCTACTCCTCCCAGCACTCCCGGGACGACGCGGCCGAGCTGGCCCGCCGCACCGGACTGCCCCTGCGGACCGTCTCCATCGCCCCGATGTTCGACGCCTACCTGGCGGCGACCGAGCTGACCGGCCTCGCCGAGGAGAACCTCCAGTCCCGGCTGCGCGGCACCCTGCTGATGGCGATCTCCAACCAGGAGGGGCACATCGTGCTCGCGCCCGGCAACAAGAGCGAGCTGGCGGTCGGCTACTCGACGCTGTACGGCGACTCGGTGGGCGCCTACGGACCCATCAAGGACGTCTACAAGTCACTGGTGTTCCGGCTGGCCCGCTGGCGCAACGAGGAGGCCGTGCGGCGCGGCGAGGTGCCGCCGATCCCGGAGCACACCATCACCAAGCCGCCGTCCGCCGAGCTGCGGCCGGACCAGGTGGACACCGACTCGCTGCCCGACTACGACCTGCTGGACGGCGTGCTGGCCCGCTACATCGAGGGCGACGAGGGCCGGGACTCGATCGTGGCGGACGGCTTCGACCCGGCCGTGGTGGACCGGGTGGTCCGGCTGGTCGACAGCGCCGAGTACAAGCGGCGCCAGTACCCGCCGGGCCCGAAGGTCTCGGCCAAGAACTTCGGCCGGGACCGCCGCCTGCCGATCACCAACCGCTGGCGGCGCGGCTGACCGCTACGCCGAGTACCGGTAGGTGGCGGCCACCGCGAGGTGGTCGCTGCCGTCCCGGGACAGGGTGCGGGAGTCCACCGGCGTGAGCCCGCCCTTGCTCATGATCTGGTCGATCCGGGCCATCGGGAAGGCCGCCGGCCAGCTGAAGCCGAAGCCGTCGCCGGCGGCGCCCTGGGCCGAGCGCATCTGCGAGGTGACCGGCGCCAGGCTGCGGTCGTTCATGGTGCCGTTGAGGTCGCCGAGCAGCAGGACCTTCTTCAGCGGCTCGGCCTGGATCGCGTTGCCGAGCGCCTGCGCGCTGAGGTCCCGCTGGTTGACGGTGAAGCCGCCCTCGGCCTTCAGCCGCACCGAGGGCAGGTGCGCGACGTACACGGCGACCGGGCCCTGCGGGGTGGTGACCTCGGCCCGGAAGGCCCTGGTCCAGCCCATCTTCAGGTCCACCGGGGAGATGTCCTCGATCGGGTACTTCGACCAGAGCCCGACCGTGCCCTCCACGGTGTGGTGCGGGTAGGCGCCGGCGAGCCCGGTCTCGTACGAGCGCAGCTGCCGGCCGGCCAGCTCCTGCAGGGCGACGATCTGGGCGCCGGAGTCCACCAGGGTGCGGACGGTGCCCGGCACGTCGGTGTTGGCGGCGGCGACGTTGTGGCTGACCACCGTCCAGTCGCCCTTGCCGCCGCTCTTGTCGGACAGCAGCCCGCCGAACAGGTTGACCCAGAGCACGACGGGCAGCAGCAGGGCCAGCAGCGCGGTGGCGGAGCGGCGCAGCAGCGCGGGTACCAGCAGCACCGGGACGGCCAGGCCCAGCCAGGGCAGGAAGGTCTCCAGCAGGCTGCCGAGGTTGCCGACGCTGTTGGGCACCTCGGCGTGGAAGGCGAGCAGCGCGGCGGTGAGCACGGCCAGCGCGGCGACCACCAGGCCGCGCCGCCAGGTGCCGCTGCCGCGGGCGTCCCGGCCCCAGTGGCGCAGGCCGAGGAAGCCGCCGCGACGCACCGCGGGGGCCGGGCCGTCGGCGTCGCCCCCGGGGGCCGCGATCCGCTCGGTCCTGTCCGCCTGCGCCATGAAGTGGCTCCCGTCGCTCGTGCCGTCGCCGCTCCGGTGTCCGGCCCGTCGTCGGGCGGGCACTCACCGGACCGGTGCCGGTTTGATCGATTGTCCGGCTCAGCCTATGCCGGGACAGACGTCGGTCCCGCTGAGCGGGTTCCGGCGTGGCCCGGTTTGGTGAGCGAGGCCACGTTCGGGCGCGGGTCGGGCGGGGTCAGCGGGGTGCGAGGCCTTCGAGCACGGAGTCGACCAGCTTGCGGGCCAGGTCCGGGTCCTCCAGGTCGGAGTCGTCCCACAGGATGCTGCGGTAGAGGATCGGCCCCATCAGGAGGTCGTTGAGCAGTTCCAGGTCGAGGTCGTCGCGGATCACGCCCTCGGCGACGGCCTGGCGGATCAGGCGGAGCCCGACCTCCCGGCGCGGCTTGATCACCCGCTCCCGGTACGCGGAGTACAGCTCGGGCAGGGTCTGCATCTGGCCGAGGGCGGCCTTGAGCACCCAGCGGGTGCGCTTGGCCAGGCCGCGCCGGCGGACGTGGTCGACCAGGGCGATCAGGTCGGCCCGGGCGCCGGCGCCGGTGGGCTCCGGCAGCGGCTCCTCCAGCCGGCTGACCACGTCGACCAGCAGGGCCTCCTTGTTGGACCAGCGCCGGTAGATGGTGGCCTTGCCGACGCCGCCGGCGGCGGCGATGCCCTCGATGGTGAGCTCGGACAGCGCGGTACCGCCGGCCATCAGGTCCTCGACGGCCGTGAAGATGGCCTGCTCGGCGGCCTCGCTCCGGGGCCGGCCACGGCGTACCTCCGCGCAGTGCTGCCCGGTGTCGGCGGTCGGCGTGTCCGTCTTCATCCCCGCTGTCTCTCCCTCGCTCTCCCCGGCGGCGCTGGCGCCGTGGGGTGTCCCTCGGTGGGTCCGCGGCGGGGGCCCGCCCCGGACCGAGGCCCTGCCGCCCGGGGCGCACCCGGG
>NZ_JBIVVI010000320.1:0-7920 GCF_044757675.1 Kitasatospora sp. NPDC091257 | reverse complement strand
CGCTCTGGCCCAGCAGCAGCGACTGGCAGGCCAGGTGCACCGAGTAGTGGAAGCCAGGCCGAGGGCGGCATCGACTACGCCTTCGTGCCCGGGACCTTCTACCGGGTGAACGCCGCCGCCGTCATCGACAACGTGGCGGGCGAGCCGTTCTCCGGTGCGCACTCCGACATCCGCAAGCCCCAGGTCGCCACGCTCGCGGCGGCCGCCGCCGCGGCGCACGGGTAGTGGGGGCGGCGGTGGACTGACCACGGCCGTCGCACGACGACGACGCCGCCCGGCCCGCTCGTACGGAGCGGACCGGGCGGCGTCGTCGTGCGCGCCCTCTGCAATTGGTCCAGACCTAATTGGTCCAGACCTATTGACTCCCCTTGTCGCCCCTCCTACGATCCGGTCCGGCACAGCCCCACATGTTTCCCCCACCTCACCCAGAGCCGGGCGTCACGCCCCCACGCGTCGGTCATGTCCATGACGCTCGGCGGAAAGGGAGCACAGCATGTTTCGTCGGAGGTCGCGCATACCACGCCCGTCGGGCGGATTCCGCCCGGAGCGGGCGACCGTGGAACGCGCAGTACAGGTGCACCGGACCGGCGGCCCGGAGCACGGGCCGACCGTCCTGAAGCGCTTCCTCGCCGGGGTGAGCGCCGCAGCCGTCATCGGCGCCGGCATCGCCGTGGCGGGCACCGTCACGGCCGGGGCCGCCACCCCCAACCTGGTGGCCAACCCCGGCTTCGAGAACGGGCTTTCCGACTGGACCTGTTCCGGCGGCGCGGGTGCGGCGGTGAGCAGCCCGGTCCACTCCGGCGCCTCCGCGCTCAAGGCCATGCCGACCGGCCAGGACACCGCCCAGTGCACCCAGACCATCAGCGTGCAGCCCAACTCCCAGTACACGCTGAGCGCCTACGTCCAGGGCAGCTACATCTACCTGGGCGCCACCGGCACCGGTGTCACCGACGCCTCCACCTGGACGGCGAACAGCGCGTCGTACAGCCAACTCGGCGTGGGCTTCACCACCGGGGCGAACACCACCTCGGTGACCGTCTTCCTGCACGGCTGGTACGGGCAGCCCGCGTTCTACGCGGACGACGTGTCGCTCACCGGCCCCGGCGGCAGCAGTCCCTCGCCGACCGCCACCACGCCGACCACCGCGCCTCCGACGTCGTCGACGCCGACCACCACGCCGCCCACCAGCACACCGCCGACGACGTCGACGCCCACCACGACGCCGCCCACCACCACGCCGCCGAGCGACACCTGCCCCACGAAGCCCAAGCCGTCCGGCAAGGTCCTCCAGGGGTACTGGGAGAACTGGGACGGCGCCCTGAACGGCGTCCACCCCGGCATGGGCTGGGTGCCCATCACGGACAGCCGGATCGCCGCGCACGGCTACAACGTCATCAACGCCGCCTTCCCGGTGATCCTCTCGGACGGCACCGTCCTGTGGCAGGACGGCATGGACACCAACGTCAAGGTCTCGACCCCCGCCGAGATGTGCCAGGCCAAGGCGGCCGGGGCGACGATCCTGATGTCGATCGGCGGCGCCGCCGCCGGCATCGACCTGAGCTCCAGCACCGTCGCCGACAAGTTCGTCGCGACCGTCGTCCCGATCCTGAAGAAGTACAACTTCGACGGAATCGACATCGACATCGAGACCGGCCTGTCCGGGAGCGGCAACATCAACACGCTGTCCGCCTCCCAGGCCAACCTGATCCGCATCATCGACGGCGTGCTGTCCCAGATGCCCGCGGGCTTCGGCCTGACGATGGCCCCCGAGACCGCGTACGTCACCGGCGGAAGCGTCAACTACGGGTCGATCTGGGGCGCCTACCTGCCGATCGTCAAGAAGTACGCCGACAACGGGCAGCTGTGGTGGCTGAACATGCAGTACTACAACGGCAGCATGTACGGCTGCTCCGGCGACTCCTACCAGGCCGGTACCGTCCAGGGCTTCACCGCGCAGACCACCTGCCTGAACAACGGCCTGACCATCCAGGGCACCACCATCCGGGTGCCCTACGACAAGCAGGTGCCCGGCCTGCCGGCCCAGCCCGGTGCGGGCGGCGGCTACATGGACACGGGCCTGGTCGGTCAGTCGTGGAACGCCTTCAGTGGCTCGCTGAAGGGGCTCATGACGTGGTCGCTCAACTGGGACGGCTCGAAGGGCTGGTCCTTCGGCGACAACGTCAAGCGCCTCCAGGGGCGTTGATACCCCGGAATCCCCGGAATCCCCGGAATCTCCGGAGCTCCTGATGCCCCCGGAGCTCCCGGAGTTCCCGCCGACGGCCCGCGCCCCGGTGCACCGCTCCGGGCGCGGCCCGGTCACCGACCGGAGCCGCGCCCGGCTCGGAGCCCGGGGCGCGGGCCGTCGAAGCCCTCGGGCGCGGGGGGCCGTTCGCAGGGCGACGTCAACGACAGCCGGGCCGGGCACATCCGGGTCTTCGACATCCGGGAGGACGGCACCCTCACCGGCGACCGGATCTTCGTCAAGGGCGTCGGCTGCCGCTTCGACAACATCCGCTTCGACCGCGACGGCCGGCTCTGGGCGTCGGCCTTCGACGACGGCGTCCACTGCTACGCCCCCGACGCCACTCTCCTCGGCCGCATCCGTGTTCCCGAGCCGGTCTCGAACCTCACCTTCGGCGGCCCGAAGCGGAACCGGATGTTCATCACCGCCACCACCTCGCTGTACTCCCTGGTGACGTCCATGACGGGCGCCCGCCGCGTCTCCTTCCAGTAGGAGACGCGCCCGCCCGGCCGCTCGCGGCGGGGGGAACGCCGGCCCGCCGCGTCCCCGCTGGTCAGCCGGTGAACAGGCCGGCGTTCCGCCGGACGAAGTCGCCCACGCCGGTGGCGGGGCGGCCGGTGACCTGCCGGACGCCGTCGGTCCGGCGGTCGTAGCGGTTCTCGGCGTGGAGACGGGCCATGGTGGAGATGTGCCGGAGGACGTGGTCCGGCAGCTCCAGCGGTGCGAGGTCGTGGTCGATCCACTCCCGCAGCGGGACGTCGACGTAACGGACGGGCCGGCCGAGGGCTTCGGAGGCCTCCGCGGCGATGGCCGGGCCGTCCTGGGAGCGCGGGCCGGTCAGCTCGTAGACCCGGCCGAGGTGCGGGGCCGGGTCGGCCAGGACCTCCGCGACGACCGCGGCGACGTCCGTGGCCGCCACGGGGGAGGTCCTGGCCCGCCCGAACGGCAGCCTGACGGTGCCGTCCCTGGCGATCGAGGACAGTCCGGCCCGGAAGAGCGGGTTCTCCAGGAACACGGTGGGCCGGACCTCGACGACGGGCAGGCCCGACCAGCTCAGCACCTGTTCGACCAGCCACTGCTGCCGGTGCTGGTGGGACTCGCCGGCGGCGGAGAGTCCCAGCTCGGAGACGGTCAGCTGGGACATGTTCACGAACACCTCCAGCCGCCCCGCCTCCCGGGCCACGGCCGCCGCCGTGAGGGCGGCCTCCAGGTACTGGTCGGAGACGCCCATGCCGAAGTACGTCCGGCGGCAGCCGGCCAGGGCGGCGAGGACGTCGTCCGTGCGGGTCAGGTCCCCGACGACGACCTCGGCGCCGGTCGCCCGCAGGGCCCGCGCGCGCCCGTCGTCGCGGTGCACCAGGGCGCGGACCGGGAGGCCCCGCCGCCGCAGGTCCTCGACCACGGACCGTCCGACGCCCCCGACGCGGCCGGCGGCCCCGGTCACCAGGATCGGTTGCACGGTCTCCTCCGAAGTGTTCGGCGCGGCGCGGGCCCGGTGCGGCCCGGCCCGGCCGGTCGTCAGATGGTGGCGGTGTCGATGACGAAGCGGTAGCGGACGTCGCTGGCGAGGACGCGCTCGTAGGCGTCGTTGATCCGGTCGGCGCCGATCAGCTCGATCTCGGCCGCCACGCCGTGCTCGGCGCAGAAGTCCAGCATCTCCTGGGTCTCGGCGATCCCGCCGATGCCCGAGGAGCTCATGCTGCGGCGCTTGCCGGCCAGCCGCCGGAGGTCGACCTCCACGGGCTCCTCCGGGAGGCCGACGTTGACCATGGCCCCGTCGGTGCGCAGCAGGGAGAAGTAGGCGGCGAAGTCGAGCGGGGCGGAGACGGTGTTGAGGACGAGGTCGAAGGTGCCCGCGAGCTCCTGGAAGGTCGCCGGGTCGCTGGTCGCGTGGTAGTGGTCGGCGCCCAGCCGCAGGCCGTCGTCCTTCTTGCGCAGGGACTGGGACAGCACGGTGACCTCGGCCCCGAGCGCGTGGGCGATCTGCACGCCCATGTGGCCGAGCCCGCCGAGGCCGACGACGGCGACCCGCGTGCCGGGCCCGGCGTTCCAGTGCCGCAGCGGGGAGTAGGTGGTGATGCCCGCGCACAGCAGCGGGGCGGCCTTGTCCAGCGGCAGCGCGTCCGGGATGCGCACCACGTAGTTCTCGTCGACGACCACGTTCTTCGCGTAGCCGCCGTACGTGGGCCGGCCGTCCTTGCCGACGGCGTTGTACGTCCACACCGGGCCGTCGTCGCAGTACTGCTCCAGGCCGGCCCGGCAGTTGTCGCAGGTGCGGCAGGAGTCGACCATGCAGCCGACGCCGACCCGGTCGCCGACCCGGAACCTCGTGACGCCGGGGCCGGCCCCGGTGACGACGCCCGCGATCTCGTGCCCGGGCACCATGGGGAAGATCGCCTCGCCCCAGCCCTCGCGGGCCTGGTGGATGTCGGAGTGGCAGATGCCGACGAAGGCGATGTCGATCAGCAGGTCGTGCTCGCCGACCGCACGGCGCTCGATGGTGGTGCGTTCCAGCGGGGCCTTGGGGCCCGGTGCGGCGTAGGCGGCGACAGTGGTGGTCATGGGAGTTCGTTCCCCCTTCTGCGGACGGAACCGCGATGGTCGGATCGGGCCGGGTCGGCCGGGCCGGACGGGTCGGGTGAGCCGGACGGGTCGGTCGACCAGCACGTCCACGGTACCCACGAGGACGGTGCGCCGCGCCGCCGGCCCGGCCGGGGAAGCGGCGGAACCGGCACCCCGGAGACCCTGTACGACGGCGCCGGTGACCGGGTCGGCCACCGGAACGAGAGGTACCGCGCCTGCGGCGAGTACCGCGCCGAGCCCGGGCCGGAGCCGTCGTCCTGCCCGGAGAGGCTGCGCGAGGAGGGCCGTCGTTGTCCTGTTCCCGCCGACCGGGTCCTGTTCCCGCCGACCGGCGGGTGCCGTACGCGGCTCGGGCCGACGCCGGCCCGGCCCTCCGGCGGGCCCGACCGCGCAGGTCGGAGGGCCGCCGGTTGTTCGGCGTTTTGTTCAATGACCGAGGACCGAACCAGAACAACCCCGGTGCGCTACACCAGGAGCGCACGCCACACCCGTGTCGTGCGCGGGACCAGAACCGTGGGCCGCGACAGCGCCGGACACCGGGAGAGTTCACCAGATGACGACGCTCTGCATCGCGAACAACCGCACCGAGGAGATGGTCGGGGACCTCACCGGGGCGACGCCGCTGGAGCAGCTGTTCGCCGGGTGCGGGGCACAGCGGATGCTCTGGTGGGCCGAGGACGGCGACGTCCTGGTGCTGCCCTGGGGCCCCGACCCGGAGTACCTGGCGTACGTCGCCGGGCTGACCGGGGTGCGGGCCGACAGCCTGACCTTCGTGGTGCCGCCGCCGGGCGCCCACGGCGACCAGGTGCTCACCACCGACCGCCTGGTCGACCCGGGCTTCCTCGCGGAGCTGCGCCGCGTCCTGGACGGGCGCACCGTCGACGAGGTGCTGGCCGTCTCGCCGAACGGCGCGGTGGCCGGGCTGGCGGCCGCGCTCGGCCTGGCGCACGCGATGCCCGGCCGGCCCTTCGCCGCGCAGGGCGGCAACGCCCTGGTCAACAGCAAGGCGGGGTTCCGGGCGCTGGCCGCCGGCGTCGGGGTGCCGATTCCGCCCGGGACGGTGGCCGGCTCGCCGGCCGAGGTCGAGGCCGCTGTCGAGCACCTGCTGGGGCAGGGGCACAGCGTGATGCTGAAGGTCGAGTACCAGGCGGGCGGGCTGGGCAACGAGATCCTCGCCCGGGACGAGAAGGTGGAGGCGGTCGGCGCCGAGCGGGTGGTTCCGCTGCCGGACCGGGCGGCGGTGGCCGCCTACGTGGCCGAGCGGTGGACCTGGCTGACCGGCGGGCGCGGCCAACGGGTGGTGGTGGAGCGGTACTTCCCCGACTGCGCGCCGTTGTACGCCCAGTTTCTCGTCGACGACGCGGCCGTGGTGCTCGCCGGCTGCGGTGAGATGGTCATGCGGCCGGTGGTGGTCGGCGAGATCACCCCGCCGGTCACCCCGGACGCGGGCGTCCTGGCCGAACTCGTCGAGCAGGGAGCCCGGTTGTGCGAGTCGCTGCGGGTGATCGGCTACCGGGGCACGGTCAGCGCGGACGCCGTGCTGACGCCCGGGGGCGAGATCTACTTCCACGAGACCAACGGCCGGCTCACCGGCTCCAGCCACCTGCACGACATCTTCGCCGCCCGCCTGCTGCGCGAGGAGCACCGCGGCTCGCGCCACCTGCTGGAGCTCGCCGGCCTCAAGGTGCCGTCCTTCGCCGAGGCCGTGGCGGCGCTCGGCGCGGCCGGGCTGGCCTTCGACCCGCGGACGGGCACCGGCGTGCTGTACAGCAACGACTTCGGGCCGGCCGACGGCTCGGTGATGTACTGCGTGGTCGCCGAGAGCCCGGAGGCCGTCCGCGCCCTGGAGAGCGCGCTGCTCGCGCTGTTCGCCGGATGAGGCCCCGGGCGACCGTGGACGACGCGACCGTGAACGAGACGACCGTGAACGAGACGACCGAGATCGAGGTGACCGTGAACGAGGTGGCCGTGAACGAGGTGGCCGTGGACCAGGCGGAGGCGGGAGGGGACGAGGTGGCCGTGGACGGGAAGGGGATGCGCGCGGCGGTGATCCACCGCTACGGCGGGCCGGAGGAGCTGTGCATCGAGACGGTGCCGGAACCGGTGGCCGGGCCGGGCCAGGTGCTGGTGGACGTCACCCTGGCCGGGCTCAACTACGCCGACCTGGAGATCCGCGCCGGCGAGTACCTGCAGCTCCCGCTGCCGCTGGTGCTCGGCGTCGACGCGGTCGGGCGGCGCCGCGAGGACGGCCGGAGGGTCGTCGCGCTGCTGCGCACCGGCGGCGGGTACGCCGAGGTGGCCGTCCCCGAGGCGGCGCACACGGTGGAGGTGCCGGACGGCGTGGACGACGAGCAGGCGCTCGCGCTGCTGGAGCAGGGGGCGACGGCGTACGGCGCGCTGGTCCTGGCGGGGCGGCTGCGGCCGGGCGACGCCGTCGGGGTGTCCGCGGCCGCGGGCGGGGTCGGTCACCTGGCGGTGCAGCTGGCCAGGGAGCTGGGGGCGGGCCGGGTGGTCGCCCTGGCCTCCACCCCGGAGAAGCGGGAGTTCCTGCGCTCGCTGGGCGCCGACGCCGTGCTGGACTCCGAGGACCCCGACCTGGGCGAGCGGCTCGCGGAGTCGGGCGGGCTGGACCTGTTCGTGGACTCGGTCGGCGGCCGGGTGCTGCGCGCCGGGCTGGCCGGACTGGCACCCTTCGGGCGGCTGGTGTCGGTCGGGGCGCGGGAGGGCGTGGAGGACGGCTTCACGATGGGCGACCTGACCGAGCGCTCGGCGGGGGTGCAGGGCTTCTGGCTCAGGCACGTGCTCACCGACCGGGCGCTGTTCGAGGGCATCGCCGACCACCTGTTCCGGCTCGCCGCCGAGCGGCGGGTGGTGGCGCGGATCGACCGGACCGTGCCGCTGTCCGGGGTGGCCGCGGCGCACCGGGCGATGGCCGCGCGGCAGACCATGGGCAAGGTGCTGGTGGACGTCCGCCGCGAGGCGTGAACGAAGCGCGCGAGGGGACAAGATCCGCCAGGCCTTCTCCGGCGTCTCCTCGCCGGGCCGCCTGGAGGTCGTCCGCCGCAGCCCCACGATCGTCCTGGACGCCGCCCACA
>NZ_JBIVVI010000319.1:0-7941 GCF_044757675.1 Kitasatospora sp. NPDC091257 | reverse complement strand
CGGCCCCACTCCCACACCCGCCGCGCCGCGGGGGGTGCCCCACCCCGGACTTGGTGCAGCGCGACTTCACCGCAGCCGCCCCGAACCGGATGCGGGTTCCCTGGGGAAGTTCCTCGGAGTGCGGCGCGGGCTGCGCGACCCGCCGCGCGACCGCTCCATGCCGGTGCTTGCCGTGATGGACGATGCGTCATCGCCGACCGGGCCTGCCGCGCCTGGGCACCCGACCGCATGGCCTACAACTTGCCCCGCAGGTCGGAGGTGTGATGCCTCTCGTGACGTCACGAAAGCCGTAACCTGGCAAGGTGACGTCCGATCAAGGATTCGCCCCTGCCGTCAGTGCCGTGCCTGAATCGTGCGAGGTGTGCGCTACACGGCTGCAGTCGGCCGGCCGAGAACGGCGGCGGACCATATGCGGCACGAAATGCCGCAACACCGCGTACGGACGGCGCTGCGCCGCCGAGCATGCCGCCGCAGCCCCAGACGCGCCGCCCACCAAAACAGCCGTGCTTGATGCCGGCGTGGGTGGCGGGCTGGGTACTGCGCCCAATGAACGGCCGCTGGTGCTGGCCGACGCGCTGCCGCCTGGACCGCAGGGCGAGCTCCTCGTCCTGGCCGAGGCCGTCTACGGTGCCGCCCGTTTCTACCTCTACAGCCTCCAGCAGGGCGGCGAGCGTGCGGAGTGGGCGCTGGGCGCCCTGCACGCCCTCGTCCCGAACGTGAGCCGCCGACTTCTGGAGCAGGCCGACCTCGCCCACCGCGAACAGCTCGGCAGCACCACCCCGCACACATAGCCCCGATCAGTCGGCAGCAGCGGCTTGCCCCAGCTCAATCCGTGACGGCCACGTGAGAGAACCGCAGATGTGGATGCGCGCGAACGGTGCGGACGGGCGAGGCCAGGAGGGCGAATGACCCTCGTGGGGTGATGCTCAGGAGCACTGACATCGTGGTCTTCCTTGGCCGGGACGTCGGCCATGGCGACTGCTATGGCCACGGCCTGACCGCCGCTGGCAAGACCGTGTTCGACAAGCGATTTCCCAACAGCGAACCGAACCTGCGGGCCGTCTTCGACAAGCTCGCTGCCAAGTTCGGCCGCGTCCTGGTCATCGTCGACGAGCCCACCTCGATCGGCGCCCTGCCTCTGCGCATGGCCCGCGCCGTCGGCAGCGCTGCCCACTGACAGACGCCACCGAGCGGGTGCCGACGTCACCACCTGCTGACGAAGACCCTATTGCTCACCCTCACGACCTGGGAGCGCTGGCCGGGACCACGCGGTGCCCGCGCCGGTCACCGGACCAGCGGAACCAGCAGGGGTAGGGCACGAGCACCAGCCACTGGAACTCATAGGCGTGGAAAGGGCCGTCAAGGCCCGGGTCCGGCGGCAGCCGGACTTCCATGACTGGCGCAGTGACCCCCGGCCGCCCCTGGCCAGCAGGGCCAAATCGAGCCCGGCCCGGGCGGCGGCAGCGGCACGGGCAGTCAGCCCACCGGAGGCCACCCCAGCCGCAAATCCGCAGGTCAGACCATATGTGGCAGCCACTGCGACGCAAGGTGCCGCTGGGCCGGCAGGTACGGGAGCGCGGGTTCTCCCGCGCGGCAGGAGTAGAAGAGAGCCCCGCCGGAAGAACTGATCAAAGAATGTGCTCTGACCTGCGAAAATGACCACTTTGTGTCAGTCATTGTTTGGCCCTGGCCAGCAGGGCCAAACGCTCTCCACTTTGGCCTCACTGGCCAGGCCAAACCGGCGGAGTTATCCACAGGCTCCCGGACCCACCGCCGGAAGCAGCCGGGCGACTCGCCGAGGCGATTTTGGCCCTAACGGTAGGGCCAAAGCACTATCACTCGTGATAGTGCCCCGGGTGACATTGGATCAAGGGACCTGGAGAGCACCGATGGCTGACAAGCCCAAGCTGGGCTACGGCGAGCAGTTGGTGACCCGGCTCGACAGCCAGGGGAACGTCGTCTACTCGGTGCAGAAGATCTCGGGCCGCACCTTCGCGGAGTCCGACACCACCAAGGGCTACACGACCGACGCGCCGTTGATGATGCTCACCCTCGCCCAGATGGACATCCCGCAGACTTGGATGCGGACCTGGTGCACCCTGGTCGGCTTTCAGCAGATGAGCGGGAAGGCCCCGCGCAGGGCGCCGCTGGGCATGCTGAAGACCACCCATCGCGACATCAGTGCCGCCTCCGGCGTCTCGCGGACCTACGTCGGCGAGTCCCTGCTGTTCTTCAACGAGATCGGCTGGCTGCGGACCGCGCGCCGCTCGGTTTACCAGCTGAACCCGTTCCTCACCTTCGCCGGGTCCAGCGTGGATCAGGAGTTGGCCCAGGACGTCTGGGTCGCGATGGTGCCCGAGTTCCTGATGCCCGGCCCGGAGTACGCCGCGGCCTGGCGCAAGGAGCGCCGGGACGAGCAGCGGTCGGTGGCCAAGGCCGTGAACGTCGTGCTGCTGGGCTCGACTAAGGCAGAGACGAACAAGATGCCGGCGGCCTCGAAAGCTCGGGCTGTTCGGAGCGCCTGAGACGGCGAGGCCCGCTCCGTTGCAGCGGAGCGGGCCTAACCTGACATTGGATGCTCAACGTATCAGCTAGCCGGTAGGCGCTCGCGCCCCTGACCGAGGACTCCAGATGATGACCACCCGGTACGTCCCGCCGATCCCCACTACCGAGATGGTGACCATCAGCCGTGAGGCGCTGGCCGTCCTCAGCCTGGTTGAGCTGACCTCGAACAGCCATCGCCTGCTCGCCACACTGCTCGCCTACCAGGATCCGGACGACGGGTGCGCCGACCTCTCCCAGGCCGAGATGGGCAGCCTGCTCGGGCTGAGTGCGCCGAGCGTCAACCGGGCCGTGAAGCAACTGGCGGACAAGAATCTGGCCTGGCTCCTGGAGCCGGGCGCCTACCAGATCCACCCGTTGCTGACCGGGGGGAAGATGCGGGCTGGGCTGGCCGGGGTGCCCCGGATCGACGCCCTCGACCCCGAGCAGTTCGGCGAACGGTTGCGGCAACGTTACGAAGGCCAACTCGCCAACCTTGGCATCAGCGCGTAGCGGACGAGACCTGCGACGCCCCAGCCGCCCGGGCCGTCTTCGTTGGCTGTGTTGGGAGGGCCAGACCACTACCACCCGTGATAGCGGTCTGGCCCTACCGACAGAGCCAGACCGCGAGGTGGGCGCGGCGGCTTGGCAGAGCACGGCATTGTGGTCGGTCCCTTGCGGGAGGCAGGGGGCGGTTTGGCCTACCCGGCCCCGTTCGGGCTGCATGACTGATGATCATGACCGACCGTCGCAAGCTCTCGATGCCGGCCTTTCGACGCAGAGCTCCAAGCCGCTATCCGTGCCCAGGAGCAGCGTGTCTTTGAACAATGGCCCTGAAGTTTCCCCTTGAGGTTGGACACCTGGAGACTGGGCGATGCAAGCCCGGAGGAAGCAGCACCAGGTGGGAATCAAGACCAACATGGCCAAGCGGTACACGGCGGAGTTCAAGCGGGACGCGGTCGCGCTCGTCCGGTCCTCGCCGCATCGGAACGTCACCGAGATCGCCCGGGAACTGGGGGTCAGCCCGGAGGGGCTGCGGGGCTGGGTCAAGCAGGACAAGACCGACCGGGGCGAGGCCGGCCGGACGAGCTGACCAGCGCCGAACGCGAGGAGCTCACCCGGCTGCGGCGCCAGACCGTCGAGCAGCAGAAGACGATTGAGATCCTGCGCAAGGCGGCCGCCTATTTCGCGACCGAGACGACACGGTGATCCGCTTCCGTTTCGTTGATGATCACCATGGCGCCTGGGGCGTCAAGCGGATCTGTGCCGTCTTGGGGATCTCCCGGTCGTCGTTCTGTGCCTGGCGGGCCGCCGGGCCCGCCTGCGCGAGGAGGAACTGCTCGCGGCCGAGATCACCGTGATCCACCTCGCTTCCAGGGGCGCCTACGGCGTCCCGCGCGTGCACGCGGAACTTCGCCGCCAGGGCCGGGCCGTCAACCGGAAGAAGGTCGAGCGGATCATGCGCGAGCGCGGCATCACGGGCGTCACCCGGCGCCGACGCCGTGGCCTGACCCGCCAGGCCCGCAAGCCGGTGTTCGTCCCGGACCTGATCGGGCGCGACTTCACCGCACCCCGCCCCGGGATGCGGCTGGTCGGCGACATGACCTGCCTGCCGACCGAGGAAGGCTGGCTCTACCTGACCACCTGCATCGATCTGGCCACCCGCGAGGTCGTCGGCTACGCGATGGCCGACCACCACCGCGCCGAGCTGCCGGTGGCCGCGTTGCGGATGGCAGCCGGCCGCGGTGGCCTGGAGCGCGGCTGCATTTTCCACTCGGACCGCGGAAGTGAATATACGTCGACTGAATTCCGAACTGAGATAAGCAAGTTGGGCATGAGGCAGTCGATGGGACGAGTCGGCTCCTGTTACGATAACGCTGTCGCTGAGAGCTTCTTCGCCGTGTTGAAGGAGGAGATCGGCACCCGGATCTGGCCGGACCGCGCCACCGCCCGCGCGGAGATTTTCGCGTTCATCGAGACCTTCTGCGCAAGCACCCCCAGTGGGGCTACCTCACCCCACTCGAGATCCGACAGCGACACCAGCAAGGTCACGCCTTGGCGGCGTAGACGGACAGTGTCCAACCGCAGGGTGGAACTTCACCCGCCGCCTGCACCTGGCCCTGAACACCGTCAAACGCTATGGGCGCGTCCGCGAGCCCGATGGCGTTTGCCGGGCGCCAGCGCCCTGGATCATCGCGACTATCCGGCCTGACAGCGACTGGGAAATCTCGTCCTTCCGCTTGCATCATCGTGCGGGAATTCTGCCCTGATGAAGCCCGTCGAGTCCTGGGCATGTGACATCGCTCCGCGCAAGGATGTTCGTATCACTGGTCTCTTGTAGGTGTTGGGAACTCTGGCAGCTGGTCCAGTAGGGGCCGTGATCGGTGGGGCCAACGCCAGTAGGGCAGTCGAAGTGGCCATACACAAGCACTTCAAGAATCTGGGCAGCCGGGCAGAGCGCCAGGACGACTGCCCTGACCCCCCGCCCATTCTCACTCCGCACCTTCGGATCACCACCACGAAGATTCCCGGAACGGCCGTGATCGTCCGCCTCGACGGCGTGGCCGACGACCAGGAAGACCGCCGCAGGCTGAACAATGCCCTCTCCCGTGCACTCCAGGACCGCCCACCCTGGCTGGTCATCGACCTGGCCAACCAGACCTTCTGCTACTCCGTGTGCCTCAACGCCCTGCTCGCCGCCCGCCTGGGAGCGAAAGCCGCACAAGTCGAGATGATGCTGGCTGCCCCGCCGCCTCAGACCATGAGATTGCTGGAGATCACCGGCACCGACGCGGCCTTCACCATCCACCCCAGCGTGCACGCGGCCTTGGGAAGCGCCCGGTACGTCGGATGAGTAGCAGCCCCATGGACACCCCATTGCGCTACGCGGTTACCCTGCCGGGAGAGCCCGGCAGACACTGCCCGCCCGAGGTCGTCGTCGTCCACGCCACCACCGAGGTGACCGCGAACGGCGCCCCGATGTACGCGGACGCGGCCGGCACCTTCCGCGTGGAGATCGTCGGAGAGACGGCCCGGCCCCTGGCCGAGCCCGTCGGACAGGGACGGCATACCTGCCTGCACGCTGTCCCACTGCCCTGCTCTGAGCTTGGCGTTTTACCTCGTCGGTCACTCGACCTGCTGATCTGCGCTTCTTCCCGAGACAGCGGAGGCGGCCGTTCTCCACACTTCGAGGTGTCGAGTCACGAAGCACGAGAGAACGGCCGCTGCGTATGAGTCTCCCCCTCGAAACGCCTGCAGGCGAGGCGTTGGGCGCGTTGTCCCGCTTTCGGGTTGATTTCTACGACTGTCTGTACACCCGTGCCGACGCGCTCTTCGAGCTGACGGACGCGGTGCTGTGCGTGGACGGGCCGGTGAAGACGCTGGTCGAGTTGTCGCTCGCCCTTGAACACCGGCGAGGACACGGTGCGCTGGACCGGGGCTGGTTGGAGCCGACGCGGCTGCGTCGCGCCCTGGCCGGCCTGCCGCTGCCACGGCTCGCGGACGGGCGCATCGGGCTGGCCGTGGACGTTTCCAACTGGCTGCGGCCCGACGCCCCGACCAGCGACGAGCGCCTGTTCTGCCATGTCTACGGCCGCGGCAGAAACGCCGACCAGTTCGTCCCCCGGCTGGCCCTACTCCTTCGTCGCCGCCCTGGAGTCCGGACGCACGTCCTGGGTAGGGCTGCTGGACGCGGTTCGCCTGGGACCGGCCGACGACGCGACCGCCGTCACCGCGGCCCAACTGCGCGAGGTCGTCGACTGCATCGTCGCGGCAGGCCATTGGCACCGGGGCGATCCGGATATCCTCGTCGTGATGGACGCCGGCTACGACGTGACCCGTCTGGCCCACGTGCTCGCGGACCTGCCGGTCGAGGTGATCGGGCGGCTGCGTTCGGACCGGGTCATGCTCCGCGACCCGGGTGAGGCCCGCTCCGGTCCCAGGGGCGGGCGCCCGCGCCGGCACGGCGGCGTCTTCACCTTCGCCAAGCCCGACAGCTGGCACGAGCCCGAGACCACCACGACCACGGAGACCACCCGCTACGGAAAGGCGGAGGCCCGTGCGTGGGACCGGATGCACCAGCGCCTGCAAAAGCGCGGTCCGTGGCTTGACCACGAGGGCGAAATCCCGTTGATCCACGGCACGTTGGTCCGCCTGAAGGTCGATCATCTGCCTGGAGAGAGGGACGCGAAGCCGCTGTGGCTGTGGTCCTCCGCCACCGGCATCGACACCGAGCACCTGGACCGGATCTGGCGCACGTTCCTGCGCAGGTTCGATCTTGAACACACCTTCAGACTGATCAAGCAGACGCTCGGATGGACCACCCCAAAGATCCGCCGGCCCGACACCGCGGACCTGTGGACCTGGCTGATCATCGTCGCCCACACCCAGCTCCGCCTCGCCCGGCCCCTCGCCGAGGACCTGCGTCGCCCGTGGGAGAAACCCGCGCCGCCGAACAGGCTCACGCCCGCCCGGGTCCGACGCGGGTTCCGCAACCGCGCGAACGCGCCCTGCCCGGCAGCCGTGCCACAACCGACACGACCCGGCCCAGGACGCCCACCCGGCACGAAGAATCGCAGGCCGACGCCCCGCTATGACGTCGGGAAGACCGTCAAACACGAACCCACACTCGAAGCCCACCGCGCCAAAATCGCAGCGGCAGCTTAAAAATCAAAGCTCAGGCAGTGAAGAAGCCGGCCTCCTCATCAACGCGCTCCTGCTACTTCCCGCCCTGACCGCGCAGCTCTTCGAGAAGCGCCGCTTGCCCGGAGACCAGCGTCTGCAGCATCCGAGTCTGGTCCTCCAACGCCTGTCCCTGTGCACGGAGGATGCGGCTGTGCTCCGCCTGTCCGGTAACGAGGACACCCACGGCTTCGGCGAGCTTCGTCAGTGTCTGGCCATGCTCGGACGGGTCCCCGGCTAGTTGAGCCCGCACGTCGTTCATCTCACTCGCGTCTTCCATTGTTCAGGTCCCTCCCTGCTCGGCTGCGGGTCCCTTTTTTAGCCTAGGCTGAGTCCGGCCTCCCTGCTGACCCCTTCTGCAATAGGGCCTGCCAGCGCCCAGGGGTCTGACGAGCCACTCTGTCGGGCCACCGAGACGTTCTTTTCCGGATCAAGGTGACCTGGTCATACGGCACAACACGATGGAATCGCTTACTGGACACCAATCCGACACAGAACTGTTGGCTCTGTCCCGCGATCGGTGGATCATGCGTTGGAAGCCGGCACTGCAGGCCTTCGACATCGCCTTCGGCGGCCGACTCTCTGTCGGCCGCCGATAACTCACACCACACGAGTTACACCGTTGGCCTCCGCGTTTCACGTCGGGCTGGGACCGGATCGTGGGCGGGAATGCGAAAGTGCCTTCTGAACTGGGACGATGAGGCTTGTCTAAGGTCTCCG
>NZ_JBIVVI010000318.1:0-7956 GCF_044757675.1 Kitasatospora sp. NPDC091257 | reverse complement strand
CCTCGGGGGCGGCCAGGACGGCCCGCCCGGCGGTCAGGAAGAGCTCCGCCTCCTGCGGTCCGCACGCGTCGGGGAGGCAGAGCAGTACGCCGTCCCCGACGCCCGCCGCGGCGAGCGCGGTGCCCAGCGGTTCGGCGAGCGGGTGGCCGGGGGTGCTGTGCACCGTCCACCGCCCGGCGGGGGCGGGGTCCTCGGCGGGCTGCGGCCGGGCCGGCAGGACGGCCTCCCGGTGCTCGACCGCGAAGGGCCGCACCCACGGGGCCACACCGGCGACCTCGCCCGCCGACTGGCCGCCGTCCTGCGCGGTGTCCGCCAGCTGGTCGATCAGCTCGGCGATCCCGCCCAGGTTGACGGTCGCGTAGTTGGGCGTCGCGGCGAGCACGGGCCGGCCGAGCGCCCGGGTGACGTCGTTGACGATCTGGCCGATGGTGATGGAGCTCAGGTGCAGGTCGTCCATCGGGTGGGTCTGCGCGGTGACGGAGTCCAGCGGCAGTTCGACCCGCTCGGCCGCGAGCCTGCGCAGCAGCTCCAGGGTGGAGTCCGGGCCCTCGCCGGTGTCCGCGGACACCGCCGCACCGGCCCGCTCGTCCCGGCCCGGCCCGCCGTCCGCCGCCAGCTCCGCGTCGATGGCCGGGGCCGCCTCGCAGGGGTTGGCCAGGAAGGTCATCGCACCGTCCGCCGGCAGCTGCCGGATCAGGCGGTCGCCGAACAGGGTCTCGGTCCGCAGCGGTACGCCGAGCACGAACGCGGCGCCGGCGACCCTGAGCAGCGGGCCGAGCGAGGCGCTGTCGGTGTCCACCGCCAGGGTGGTGAGGTTCGGGGCGATCTCCGCCAGCAGGCCGGACAGCACCCGGCCGGGGCCGACCTCCACGACCAGGTCGGCGTCGGCGACCGCCACGGCGGCGGCCTCCTGGAACCGGACCGGGAGCAGGACCTGTCCGCGCAGGACCTCGCGCAGGTCGGCGGACGGGTCCAGGAGCCGCCCGGTGACCGTGGAGGCGATCGGGCGGACGGGTTCCTGGAAGTCGAACCGCGCGAGCTCGGCGGCCATCGCGACCGCGGCCGGCTCGACCAGCGGCGAGTGGAAGGCGTGCGACACGTTCAGCCGGGTCGCCGTGACGCCCTCGCCCGCGGCCCGGCGGCAGACCTCGTCGACCGCCTCGGCGGGGCCGGAGAGCACGGTCTGCCGGGGCCCGTTGTAGCCCGCGATCACCACGTCCTGTCCGGCGGACAGCCGGGTGGCCTGCTCCGGGGTCGCCGCCAGTCCGGCCATCGCGCCGCCGCCGTGGCTGGCCTGGGCCATCACCCGGCCGCGGATCGTGGCGAGGCGCACCACCTGCTCCTCGGTCATCGCGCCCGCCCAGTGCAGGGCGGTGAGCTCCCCGAGGCTGTGGCCGACGGCGGTGTCGGCCCGGATGCCGACCGCGTCCAGCACCCGCAGGGCGGCCAGGGAGCCGGTGACGATGCGCGGCTGGGCGACCTGGGTGGCGACCTGGTCGTCACCGGTGGGCAGGGCGGCGGCGCGGAACACCTCCTCCGCCGCGGCGAACCGGCGCCGGATCGCGCCGACGGCGCCGCGGCCGGAGCCCTGGCCCGGGAAGAGGTAGGCGATCCGGGGGGCGGTCCGGGCGTGGCCGAGGAAGATCCCCTCACCGGCCGAGGACACCTCCCGCGCTCCGGAGTCGAGCAGGGCCAGCAGCCGTTCGAGGCCGCGCACGGCGTCGTCCGGGCCGGTCGCCACCACGGCGGCCCGCACCGGGCCGTCGGCGAGCCGGTCGGCCAGGGTGCCGGCCAGGTCCGCGAGTTCGGCCTGTGCCAGCTTCGGCACCAGGTCGAGCAGCCGGGTCAGCTCCGCGCGCAGCGCGGCCGTGTCCGCCGCGTCCAGCAGCAGGAGTTCGGCGTCCTGGCGGCCGGCGACCAGCCGGGTGGTGCGCGCGTCGAGCGCCTCGCGCCGGGTGCTGCCGGGTGCCTCGGCGAGGGTGACGTGGGTGTTGATCCCGCCGAAGCCCATGGCCGACACCCCGGCCCGGACCGGGTGGCCGGCCGGCCAGAGTTCGGCCTGGCGCGGGACGTACATCGCCGCCTCGTCACCGAGCAGGCCGGGGTGCGGGTCGACGTGGCCGGTGGCCGGGGGGATCACCTGGTGGTGCACGGCGAGGGTCGCCTTGATCAGGCCGGCCACGCCCGCGGCGGCCTTGGTGTGCCCGAAGTTCCCCTTGACCGTCCCGAGCGCGGCCGGACGGGCCGTCGGGTCCGCGGTGCGGCGGGCGGAGGACAGCGCCTCGATCTCGGTCGCGTCGCCGAGGGCCGTGCCGGTGCCGTGGCCCTCGAAGTACGAGACCGTCTCGACGCCGTAGCCGGCCCGCCGGTAGGCGCGGGTCAGTGCCAGCCGGTGGCCGCTCGCCTCCGGCCGGGTGATGCCGCCCTTGCCGTCCGAGGAGACGCCCCAGCCGCTGATGCTCGCGTAGATCCGCCGCCCCTGCGCCAGCGCGTCCCGCTCGCGCATCAGCACGAGCATGCCGGAGCCCTCGCCGGGCCAGAAGCCGTTGGAGTCCCGGTCGTAGACCTTCATCTCGCCGGTGGCCAGTGCGCCCGTTTTCGCGAAGCCGATCACCTCGAACGGGTCGATGGACAGGTCGACGCCTCCGGCGACGGCCACGTCCAGTTCGCCGTCGGCCAGTGCCTTCGCCGCCGTGACGACGGACAGCAGGGAGGAGGAGCAGGCCCCGTCGACCGTGTAGCCGCCGCCGCGCAGGTCGAAGTGGTTGCAGATGCGGCCGGCGATGGTGTTGGCGAGGCCGCCGGCCAGCGAGTCCTCGTCGATGGCCGGGAAGGGCGCCTTGTACTGCGGCTCCAGCTCCTGGAGGAGCTTCGCGACGTCCTCCTCGGACCAGCCCTGGCCGGTGAGCGCGGCGGCCACCGTGCGGCGCACGTAGGGCCACCGCAGCCGCATGATGTTGGCCCGCGAGAATTCCCCGGTGAGGCTGTTTCCGACCACCACGCCGGTGCTCTGGTGGGGAAGTCCCGAGCCGTCCGGGAATCCGGCGTCGGCAAGTGCCTCGGCGGCCACGTCGAGGGCCAGCCAGTGCGTCAGGTCGGTCGCCCGGTACGTGCTTCCGGCGACGCTGTATTTGATGCGGTCGAACGCGTAGTCCCGCAGGACCGCGGCCTTTTTCGTGTAGTGCCGGTCCGGCGCACTCCGGTCCTCCGACCAGTAGTCCGCCTGGTTCATCCGCTCGTCCGGCAACCGCCGGAAGGCTCGCCGGCCGCCCAGTACGTTGTCCCACAGTTCGCTCGCCGAATTGGCGTCCGGATAACGGAGGCCAATTCCTACGATAGCGATCCGCTCACTGCTCACGTATTCACCACCCATGGAGATGAATTGACGGCGAATCTCCTCGCCGACTCGACTCGCCTGCACTGTCGTCAAGAATGCATCTGCGGCCGCCCCGATGTCTTCTCCGAGTTTGCTTTCCGCCTGGTGGGGGGCACTGCTTTTCCATAACGGTGTGATTTCTCGGCGCCGCTATTCAATAACGCCGTCATTTCCGGGGCGGGCCGCGCCCGTCCGGACGACCGTGCCGGTGGACGTGCCGACGCCCGTGCGGACGGCTGTGCGGACGGTCGTGCGGACGGCTGTGCGGACGGCTGGGCGGGCAACCGTGCCGACGCCCGTGCCGATGCCCGTGCGGGAGGCCGGGAACGCGCCGAGGCTCCCGCCGGTCGGCGGGAGCCTCGGTCGTGCGGGGCCGTGCGCGGGGTCAGCCGTCGGCGGCCTTGGGCAGGCGGGCACCGAGCCGGGCGCCCAGCTCCCGGGCCGCCGTCAGGGCGGCCCAGGAGGTGAGCTCGATCAGCGCGGTGTCACCGGGCCGGTCGCTCCGGAACTCGGCGACGAGGCCGTCGTCGACCTGGTAGGAGGCCTGGGCGGTCAGCAGGGCCAGCCGGCCCGCCGCACGCTGGTCCCCGGGCAGGGCCGACACCGCGTCCTCGACCCAGCCGCGGCTGATCCCCGGCGGTCGGCCGTCCCACCCGGCCAGCCGGTCCGTCACCAGGGCGCGGACGCCGTCCGGCACCGACCGGGCCCCCGCCGCGTCGATCGCGGCCGCCGCCCGGGCGAACGCGCCGGCGACGCTGGGGGTGCCCGCCGCCCAGCTCAGGTCCCCGGGCAGCGGCGCGGAGGGCAGCAGGTCGAGGGAGGTCCCGGCCGGCGGGGCGAGGCGCGCGCTGCGGCGCATCAGCCGGCCGAGGACCGCCCTCGCCGCCGACCGCGCGGCCGGCGGAAGACCGGCCGGCAGCGGGCTCTGCGCGAGGAACAGGTTGACCATGCGGTTCAGGTAGTGGAAGGTGACGGCCACCCCGACCAGCTCGGGCGCCGCCTGCGCGGGGAACGGCGGCCGGTCGTCCGGCGCCGGCCCCCGGTCGCCGTCCGCCCGGAACCAGTCGGCCCACCCCTCGGCCGTCGCGCGGGCCGTGCCCGGGGCGGCGGCCCCGGGCAGCAGCGCGGCCAGCGCCGTGCCGTGCACCTCCACGCAGTACGGGCAGGCGTTGGCGGCCGAGACCGCCGCGGCCACCGCCTCCTTGGTCGCGCGGTCGACCCGCCCGCCGGCCACCAGGGTCTCCCGCAGCATCACCCAGGAGGCGGCGAGCACCTCCGGCGCGGCGGCGTGCAGCCCGATCGGCGGTGCCAGCATGCCGAACTCCCGCTCGACCTCGGCGAAGACGCCGGCCACCTCCTCCCCCGCGGCTGCCGGCCGCACCGCGGCGACCCGGTGGATCTGCGCCATCGACCTCCGCAGGGCCGACCGCAGGAACGGTGTCGTCATGTGCCTCCTCCTCGACGGCTCGATCCGGTGCCGGGGCCGGCTACCGGCGCATCAGGCCGGGCAGCTGCACCTGCACGCCGCGCCGCCCGCTGGTCGCACCGTCCGGCGCGGGAGCGCCGTAGACGACGTTCACGCCGCGCTCCCGCGCGGCCCTCACGATGCCGGGGATCGCGCGTTCGGCGAGCGCGGAGATGGTCAGCGCGGGGTTGACCGTGAGCGCTCCCGGGACGGCGGAGCCGTCGGTGACGAAGATGCCCGGGTGGTTGCGGAGTTCCTGCCGGTCGTCGAGCGCCGAGGTCTGCGGGTCGTCGCCGATCCGGCAGGACGCCAGCGGGTGCACGGTGTAGGCGCCCACCAGGTCGTTGGTCCACGGCATGACGCGGGCGAGTCCGTCGCGCTCCAGGATGTCCTTCACCACGGCGTCCGAATCGGCCCAGGCGCGCAGGGTGTTGGCGGTCGGCCGGTACGAGATCGACCCGCGCCCGAGCATCTGCTGGGAGATCCGGACGGCGTTGCCGGTGGGCGGCGGCGGCCCGAAGACGCCCTCGTTGTCGTCCTCGATCATGGTGAAGACGGTCAGCCAGGACTGCCACTGCCGGACCAGTTCCTTCTTCTCCACGCCGAACCAGCTGGGCCCGCTCGCGTCGGGCACCTGCGCCAGGATGGTGCCGAAGCCCGGCGGGAAGTAGAGCTGTTCCAGGGAGAACCGGGAGTGTTCCGGCAGCGATCCGTCGAGGTTGTCCCAGCTCGCCACGACCGGGCCCTTGCCGATCTGGTTGGCCTTGAACGCCCGGCCGTCGGAGCGCTTGAGCCCCAGCAGGTCGCGGGCCTTCTCCTCGTCCACGATGGCCGTGTTGAGGCGTTCGCCGTTGCCGGAGAAGTAGCGGCCCACGGCGTGCGGCATGGTGCCCAGGGTCGCCTCGGAACGCTGGAGGATGACCGGGGTGGCGCCGGCGCCGGCGGCGAGCACGACGATCTTCGCGTCGATCGTGCCGCTGCCGACGTGCACCCGGTAGTCCACGTCGTCGACGACGTCGTAGTGCACCCGGTAGCCGCCGTCGTCCGTCCGGGACAGCTGCTGCACCTCGTGCAGCGGCCGGATCTCGGCGCCGTGCGCGAGGGCCGCCGGAAGGTAGTTCAGCAGCAGGGACCGCTTGGCGTCGAAGCGGCAACCGGACATCATCCAGTTGCAGTTGGTGCACTTCGCCCGGTCGATGGCGGCCGGGACGGGGTTGGCGGTGCGTCCCGCGTGCTCGCAGGCGGCGGCGAACAGCCCGCCCGCGTACGTGACGTCGTTCCAGTCCTGCTGGGTGATGGGCAGCGCCTCGGCCACCCGGTCGTACCAGGGGTCGAGGACGTCCCGGTCGATGGCGGCCGGCCACATCCGGCGGCCGATGCTGCCGCGGCGCTCGAAGACGAACCGCGGGGCGCGCGGCATCGCGGCGAAGTACACCACGCTGCCGCCGCCGACGCAGTTGCCGCCGAGCAGGCTCATGCCGTCGCCCACCACGAAGTCGAAGATCCGGGTGTACGAGGAGCCGAGCAGGAAGTCGTGGTCGAAGTCGTCGGCCTTCAGCCACGGGCCGCGCTCCAGGATGGTGACCTTCGCGCCGCCGGCCGCCAGGTGGTACGCCGCGATCGCGCCGCCGAAGCCGCTGCCCACGATCAGGACGTCGGTGCTCTCGGTACTCGTCATGCGGGACTCCCTGTAGGCGTGGTGTCCGGGTGGGGGTCTGCCAGCTGCTTGCCGTACGAGAAGTCGGGGAACCGCCACAGGCCGTCCTCGTCGGGCTTCATGAAGCCCATCGCCGTGAGGCCCGGGTGGCCCGCCGCGAGCGCGTCCGCGGTGTGCATGTGGGCGGCCGTGTCGAAGGCCATGTTGGCGAACAGCGCCAGCAGGACCCACAGTTCCCGTTCCTGGTGCTCCGTTCCGGTCAGCTCCTGCACCAGGCTGGTCCGGTCCGCGAACGGCAGGGCGACGAACGGCGGCACCGAGTCGTCGAGCCGCAGGCCGTGCTCGTCCGCGTACGTGCTCGCGTGGCGGTTGAGCGCCTGCACGTAGTCGTCCAGGGCGTCCGACAGTCCGGTCGCGGGGGTTTCGAGCAGTTCGACGGCGCCCGCCTGGACGGCACCGCCGCCGGTCGAGGCGCCGGCCACCGCCCGGTCGTCGGGCGAGCGTTTCTCGCCCGGGACGATCGTGTCCGCGAAGGCTTCGAGCGTCATGGTCCGGTCATGGTTTCGATCTGAGGTAGGCGATCCCACCGGCATCTCCTCAGCTGCTTGTCGAAAAGCGGGGACGGCACACACCGGCCGATCCCGATTCGCATACGCGACTGTGGCATCGTGCGCGCATTGCGCTCCCGCCCGCATCTCTCGCGTTGCTGAGGGCTCCCGGCGCCGTTCAAACCCGACTTCCGGGATGTCTCACCGCTCGGGCTTGCCAACGGCACGTGCCGCCCGGCCCATTGCGGCTGTCATGTGCCTGCTGCTACGGTCGTCACTTGCTATGGCGGCGACACTTTTCAGCTTCGCCTTCCGAAGGGGGTCCTCCCTTCGCTTGCCCTGGCGCCTTCGACAGTCGGCCTGTCACCGCGGCCGTGACTTTCGTTCCCGATCATCGCAAGGGTGGAATTCTGTTCATCCGCAGGTGCGGCGGAGAAGCTGGAGTCAAAGATGACATCTGCCATCGAGCAAGCTGTTTCCCGGGCCATCGAAACCATGCACGACAACATCGGCGAGTTACTGACCATCGACGATATGGCGCAGGCGGCCATGTACAGCAAGTTCCACTTCTCCCGGGAATTCCAGCGGATGACCGGGGTGTCACCACGGCGGTTCCTCTCCGCCCTCCGGCTCGAAACGGCCAAGCGCCTCCTCGTCGAAACCTCGTTCACGGTGACCGAGATCAGCCACCGCGTCGGGTACAACAGCGTCGGCACCTTCAGCTCGCGGTTCGCCAGCAGCGTCGGCGTGCCTCCCACCACCTACCGTCAGCTCGGGGGCTTCACCCCCCGGATCGAGATCGACTCGCGCGGCCTGGCCCGGAGCACGGAGCTCTCGACCTTCCGCGGCGAGATCCGGGCCCCGATCGCGGGGAACCTCGGCCTGGTGTACCTCGGGCTGTTCCCGACCC
>NZ_JBIVVI010000317.1:0-7970 GCF_044757675.1 Kitasatospora sp. NPDC091257 | reverse complement strand
GGCGGGGGGGGGGGGTTGGTGGGGGGGGGGTGGGGTGGGTTTGGTTGGGGTGTTTTGGGGGGGGGGGGGGGGGGGGGGGGGGGGGGCGCGGGGGGGGGGGGGGGGGGGGGGGGGGGGGGGGGCCCCAGTGGCCGGAGACGATCCGGGTGACGGTGGTGAGGATGTTGTTCACCGGGTCGGCCATGCCGGTGGAGGCGAGGGTGAAGCCGCTCAGCCAGAGCACGAGGGCGGTGGGCAGGGAGACGCGCCGGCCGCGGATGAGGACGGCGGAGAGGATCGCGAAGACGATGGTGATGCTGAGCGAGACGATCACGGCGGGTCCTTCCAGGGGGCTGTGAGCGGCGTCAGGGGCCGCCCCGGCGGGCGGCCGGGGCGGGGTGGTTCGCCTGTCGTGTGGCCTGTCGTCTGTCCTGTCGCGTGCCTGTCCTGTCGCCTGTCCTGTCGCCTGTCGTCCGCAGGTCAGAGGGGGGATGCAGGCCGCGCGACAGGCGAATGACCCCTTGTCCGGGGGCGGCGACAGGCGACAGGACAGGCGGTCGGGTCAGGCGCCGGGGGCGTGGTCGCGGTGGACGTAGCGGGTCTTGCTGCCCTCGCCGACGCGTACCGCCTCGCCCGTCTCGGCCCAGGTCTTGAGCCATCCGGCGATGGCTTGACGGCGGGTGCCGAACCGGGGCTGGAGGACCTTCTCCATGGCGCTGGCACCGGTGCCTTCGGGTCCGGCGTCGAGCAGCAGTTGCAGGGCGGCGTCCTTCGCGTCCGGGGTTTCGGGTACGGACTCGTCGCGGCCGGTGGCCCAGGTGGACGGGTCGGCCCAGTCGGTGCCGTCCGGGGTGGGGGCGTCCTTGGTGGCGGAGGGCAGCAGCCAGATCGACTCCAGCTCGTCGGCCGGTGCGGCCGGGGGCTTGTCCCATCCGGCGGTGGCCTTCCACCCACCGGCGGGGGCGCTGCCCTGGGCCGGGCCGGTGGGCGCGGGGCCGGACGCGGTGGTCGCCCCGGCGGGGGTGGCTGCGGCGGTGACGGCCTCGGTGCTGGCCCAGAGGTGGCCGCAGCGGTCCATGGTCCAGCGGTCGGTGTAGTCGGTGCCGGCCGCTTCGAGGGAAGGGGTGTCGAGGGCGGGGCGGCGGCGGGCGGTGGCCGCGCTGATCTCTTCGATCATGTCGGGGGTGATGCGCGGCTGGCGGGCCTTGGCGGGCTGCTTGCCCTCGATGCCGACCAGTACCGACCCCGGGCCGGAGAAGGAGTCCTCGGCGCGCAGGGCCCGCCAGCCGAAGAGGTGGCCCAGCTCGCTGTCCTCCAGGGCGCCGGTGGCGAGGCGGTTGGAGGCCATCTTGCGTACGAGCGGGTCGGGGAGGACGTCCTGGGTGACGCGCAGGACGGAGATGACGGCGCGGATCGCCATGGCGCGGGCGATGCGCACGACTTCGGAGACCCCGGCGATGATCTGGCGGGCCTCGCGGCTGGCGGCGGCCTCGGCGCCCTCGTCCATGATGATGACGATCTCGGGGATCTTCGGGGAGACGGGGAGCTTGTCGTCGTTGGCGTCGCGCATCGCGTCCTGGTAGGCGACCTTGCGGGACTTGGCGATCCGCACGGCGACGGCGAGCATGCGCTTGGCCTCCTCGATGGTGGAGGCGACCCAGTCCACGCCCGGGACGGGAATGTCCGCATTGGCCCAGTGGGAGCCCTCGCGGCCGATCTGGGCGTCGCGCCAGGCGTTGAGCCAGGGCAGGCCGATGGAGCCGCCGTTGAGGTCGATCACCCACACCAGCACGTCGTTGGTCTGGCCGAGCCTCGCGATGAGGGTGTGGAGCCAGTTGGTCTTGCCGGTGCCGGTGGGGCCGGTGACGATCGTGGAGGCCTGCCGCAGGTCCATCTCGGCCCGGGCGCCGTCGGAAAGCAGCGCGATCGGGATGGGGTTGTTGACGGTGGTGGTCTCCTTGATCTCCTCGATGGGGAAGAGGAGTTGGTCGGTGAGGACCTTGGTGGTGACCTGGATGAGGACGCGGCGCCGGGAGATGCCGGGCATGACCTGCAGGCCGCAGCCGCCGGGCAGGTCGAGGTCGGAGCCGAGGGCTTCGGAGCGGTCGGCGATGGCGCGGCGGGTGGTACCGCCCTCGGGCAGTTCGAGTTCGAGGGTGTATCCGGCGCCGGAGGGCCAGTGCTCGATCCCGAGCACGGTCACCTCCACCGAGCAGACCCGCTTGATGCGGTCGGTCCAGTCGGCGGCGAGCTGGCGGCGGGCGCCGATCAGCAGCAGGTGCGCGCGCTTGGCCTGCTCGACCTCCTCGTGCGCGGCGAACGCGGCGCCGAGGGTGCCGGCGGCGATCCCGGCGACGGCCAGCGACCCCAGCTCGGGCCACTGCCAGGGGCCGCCGTGGGCGAGGGCCCAGGACGACCAGCCCCCGGCGGCCATCCAGCAGGTGCCCCGGAACGCGAGGGTGGCGCCGGTCAGGCGCTTGCGCAGGCCGGCGCCGATGGTGCCGAGGGCTCCGGCGGCGCCGGCGGCCAGGGCCCATCCGGCGGGCATGCCGGTGGCGTGGCCGAGCGCGGTGGTCGACAAGGCGCCGGCGGTGGCGTTGAGGGTGCCGGTCAGCAGGCCGTGCCCGGCGCTCCAGTCCAGGCGCGGGCCGTGGTTCTTGGTGTTCTTGGTCATGGTGGCGGTCTCCAGCCGGGAAGGGGCCGGGCCGCCCACAGGGTGTGGACGGCCCGGCTGGGGGTGTGGGTGCTGGGGAGGCGACGGCGGGTCAGGTCAGACGTTCCACTTCCGCTCGGCCTCCAGGCCGTTGCGCGGGTTCTCGTGGCGCTCCAGGTCCTCGGCGTGGGCCTGGCGGAAGGCCGGGGCGACCTCCTCCAGCGCGGTGACGACGCGGCCCATGGCCTGGTAGCCGTGGCTGATCTCCTCGACCACGACCGCGTCCAGCGGCAGCTGCTCGGACGCCTTCTCGGCGAGGACCCGCAGGACTTCCTGGAGGGTGCCGTAGGCGACGGGCAGCTCGTCGGCGAACGCCCCGAACTCGACCATCGTCTCGGGGTCGAAGGTGGTCGCGGCCTGGAGGAGGACGTCGGCGGCGGAGGTGAGGCTGAACGTGGCGGCGGTGCCGTCGATGGGCGTGGTCACGGTGGTCTCCTTCACGGTGGGCTTGCCGAGGGTGATCGGTTCGGTGACCGGGGTGGTGTCGGGGCGGCAGGGGCGGCCGAAGACCTCGAACACGAGGCCGTCGGCGCCGGCCGGGTCGGTGCCGGGGGTGGGGCGGCCGGGGATGTTGACGGTCTCGGCCGGGACCGGCACACCGGCGAGCCCGGTGTCGGGGTCGGTGGTGGTGTCGCCGCGGCCGAGGATCGCGGCGTCGCGGGCGTCGCGGACGGAGCGGGCGCGCTCGGCCAGGCGCCGCCACACGCTCCGCATGTGGCCGGAGACGCGGCCCTTGTGGCGCCAGTTGCCGACCAGGGCCGAACCGAGGCCGAGCAGGCCGGTCGCGAGAGCGGTGCCGCCCATCCGGGCCCGGTGGCGCATCGCCGAACGCTTCAGCGCCTTGGCCTGCACCGGGGTGATCTGCCCACGCGCGGCGGCCGGGCTCTTCGGGCGGGCACCCGCGCCGGTGGACGGGTCGATCCCGGCCGCCTGGAGGGCCTTGGCCTGGCCCTTGGCGACCCGGCGGGCGGTGCGCTCGGCGACCTTGGCCAGTCGCTCGTCCCGGCGCTGTGCGCGCTGTGCGGCCTGCCCGGGCTGGGCAGGGTCCTGGAGGCCCGGCAGGCGGGAGGCGGCCTTGGCCAGGGTGTGCGCGATCGCGGGCGGCCGGTACCCGGCACCGGCACCCCGGGCGGCGGGACGCTCGGCCTGCCCGGGCGAGCCGACGGCCCCGGCGCGGTGGGCGGCGGTGTGCGTGGTTCCGGCCGTTCGCTGCATGCCGGGCCGTCCCTTCGGGTCTGCGGTGTGGTGGGCGGGAACACCGGCCCCGCCCCGACGGTCGGCCGAACCGGAGCCGGACCGGGAGGCCGAGCCAACGAGGTTCGCCGAACGGCGCGGCGGCGAGGCGGAGTTGGAGGATGCGAAGCCGCGGGCGGGCGGGGTGAAGAGGCCACCCGCCCCGCCCGCCCGATGGGCGGCGGCCGTGCCGGTGGGGCGGGGGTTGGTGCGGCGGTTGCGGGCCTTGCGGGCCAGACCGCCTATCGCGGCGGCACCGGCGGCGGCACCGACCACGGCGACGGCCCCGCCGCCCAGCGATGCGGCCCCGGCGCCGGCGGCCCCGAGGGCGTTGGCGACGGCCACCGCCAGCGGGACGCCCGGCACCGCGCCGCCCGGCGAGGACACGGGCGGCTGCGTGGGCTTGGGCTTCGGGTCGGGGGGTGGCTGGTTCTGGGGCGCGGGGACGACCTCGACCAGCGTCGAGGCCACCGGTTCGGACATGATGAGCGCTCCGGTTCTCTGCGAGGACGGGAGACCCGGAACCGCCGGCAGCTGGCGAGCACGGCGGCGGTTCCGGGTCGTTGAGACTGCTCAGAGCCGGTTCGGCTCCAGCGAGAAGAACAGGACGTTCGCGCCGGCCAACTCCGGGTGCTGCCGGTCGAGCAGGGCCCGGATCTCGCGGTAGGCGCTCTGGCGGGTGGCACCGGGCTTGGCCGTGTAGGTGCCCTCGGTGGTGAACGTGGCGAGGACGCCGCGCTCGACGGGGCGCTGGAGGGTGATCAGCCAGGCGTGCGTGGGCTCGACGGGAACGGGCCCGGGTGCGGTGGTCACGTGGTGCTCCTTCAGCGCTCGACGACCGGCTTGGCCAGGTCGCGGTGGGTGAGGTGGATGGTCGTGCCGGTCTTGCGGAGGCGGGCGGCGAGCGACTGGGCGACGGTGGCGGCGCGGTGCCGGCCGCCCGCGCAGCCGACGGCGATGGTCAGCGGCGCCTCGGTGGGCCCGGCGTCGTAGGCGTCGGCCAGCAGCGCGGCGGCGGTGATCAGTTCGCGGATGCCCGGGGTGGCGAGCACCGCCCGGCGCACCGGCAGGTCGTGGGCGGTCCGGTGGCGCAGGGCCGGGTCGACGTGCGGGTCGCGGAAGTGGCGGCGCAGGTCGAGGGTCAGGTGGGCCTCGGGCGGGGGGCCGTGGAGGTAGCCGAAGCTGACGACCTGGATTTCGGTCACGGACATGGTGAGTGCCCCTACTCGCCGGTGTCGGGCAGGGTGTAGAAGCCGGCCACCTCGACCGGGACGCCCTGGTGGGTGCCGTAGACGGTCAGCCAGCGGGTGATGCCGTTCTCACCGCTGTCGGTGGTGGCGGGGTCCAGGTCCAGGGCCTCCCGCCACTGCTCGAACGCGTCGAGGCCGCAGTGCAGCGAGAGCTGCACGCCCCAGGCACCCCACGGGATACCGGTGCTGAGCTTGAGGAACTGGTGCAGCGCCGGCAGGGGGGTGGGCAGGTCAGCGTGGGCCCTGAGGATGGTCAGCAGGGCGCTGGCCGCGCCGATCTGGTCGGTGACGGCCGGGCCGGTCCGGGAGGTGTCGGTCTGCATGGCGGGTCCTTCCGGGTCAGGCGGTGGTGGCGTGCGGGGTGTAGCCGGAGGCGATCAGCTCGGCGGCCTCGGCCCGGCGCGCCGAGGCGGTGGCCGGGGAGACGTCGAGGGCCTCGGTGATGGCCTGGAGGGTGACGGCCTCGGGGTTGCCACCGGCGGCGAGGATCATCCGGGCGACGCGGCGGGTGGCGCGGGCGGCGGGGGTCAGCTTCGCGGCGTCCTCCGCTTCGACCGCGCGCAACTCGGCTTCAGCGGCGCGCTCGCGGGCTTCAGCGGCACGCAGCCGGGCCGTGTGCGCGTCCTCTTCGTGCCCTGCCTGGACGCGCCGGGCGTCGGCGGTGTCGCGGTCGGCTTCGGCCTTGCGCTTGACCGCTTCAGCGGCCTCCTCCTCGGCTTCAGCCGCGAGCTTGGCCGTTTCAGCGGCACGCAGACGCGTCGCTTGGGCGGCCTCTTTCGCGTCGGCCTCGGCCTGCTCGTCGTCGGCCGCGGCACGGTTCGTTTCAGCGGTACGGGCGCGCGTTTCAGCGGCGGTCTTCTCCGCTTCGGCGGCGGCCTTGCCGGTTTCAGCGGCGCGCAGCCGGGCGTCGGCGGCCTCCTGCTCGGCCTCGGCGGCGGCCAGCTCCTCCGTCGCCTGGTCGAGGCGCTCGGCGGCCTCGGCCTCCCGGCCGGCGGCCACGGTTCGGGCGTGGGCGTGGGCCTTGGCGGTGGCGGTCTCGGCGCCGACCTCGTACCCGGCGGCCTCCACCCGGCCCACCGTGCGAAGCGTGGAGATCTTCAGCTCGGCGGCGCGGGCCTCGGCCCGGACGGCGACCTCGGCCTCGAACGCGGCCTTGCGCTCGTCCCGCAGCCGGGCCTGCTCCTCGGCCTCGGCGGGCAGGGCCAGAGCCTCGTCCACGGACAGGCCGAAGCGCTCCATGGTGAGCGGAAGCAGCAGGTCAGAGGGCGCGTCCTTCAGCTTCTTGCCGTGGTCGCGCTCCAGCATCACCCGGTAGACGAGGCGCTCCTGCTCCAGCTTGACCGCCCGGTCGTAGGAGGCGATGCCGTTCAGGCGCATCCGTCGGAACATGAGAAATGCGGGCCACGGGGCGAGGATCCAGCGGTGCAGCGGCACCCCGTCCCGGCCGTGGCCGGCCTCGATCCGGGTGATCCGGATGACCAGGCGCCGCCCGGCCTCCACGACCGCCACGAACATCACCGGGATCACGGCGTGCATCGCGGTGCCGGTCGGATTCGCCGTCAGCGACCCGGCGGAGGCGGCGTTGAAATAGATCGTGGCGGCGGTGAAGGTGTGGGCCAGCAGCCGCAGCCACGGCGCCGGGGCGCCCTTGCGGATCAGGTGCAGGTCCATGGCGAGCAGGGCCACGATCCCGGCGTCCACACCGATCGGGAACGCGTAGCTGAAGTCCCCGAAGCTGTGCCTGAAACCGAGGTCCTTCAGCGCGTTGTAGGAGCCGCTGAAGCCGATCCCGGCGAGGGCCGCACCGCCGACGGCGGCGAGGATCGCCACCCCCAGCATCAGCCTGTCCGAAGCCCCCGCCCGTGCGGCTGAAGCGGCGGGCCGCCCGGTTGAAGCGGCGGCGGCCGGGCCCGAAACGCCTGTCGGCGCGGTCATGGTGGTCACGCGGCCACCCGCTCGACGCTGGCGGTGCGGCGGATCACGGCCGGGCGCCGCAGCGGCACCGGCGCCATGCTCAGCAGCCGCTCGGCGTAGGCGGCCAGCACCGGGTCCTCCCGGCGCAGGTCCGCCAAGACGTCGTCCGCCGCGTCCATCCGGGCCTCGCGCTCGACCGAGCTCTCACCGGGCACCCCGGTAAACAGCCGGGCGAACTCCGAGTCCGCGACGAGGCCGAGCGCCAGCTCGGCGAACTCGTCCTCCGTCAGGGCCGTCTGCCCTGCAACAATCGACTTCATGGGTCTTCCTCGTTTCGTGTTGAGGGGTGGGCCCGCAGGGCCGCCGCGCGTTCCTTGGCCGGAGCGCGGCGGCCCGCCTTGTGTGGGCTCGGCTTCTCGTCGTTCACGAGCAGCCGCGGAACCCGGCGCGCGTCCGCCGCCGCGAGGGCGGCCGGCGCGCGCCGGGGACCGTGATCGCTGGTAACGCGACTGAGATCGGTGAGCCCCGCCCGCTGGTCAGCGGCGGGGCCGGATACAGCTCTGGGGCATGCCCATGGGCGCGCCCTCCTCAGGCCAAAGCCCTGGTGGGGCTGGTGGTTTGGGGGTTGCCCGTCCTACGGGCGTCAAGTCTCTCGGGCCTGGTCCGGTGCCTCTCTCTGCTCAGCACCAGCAGGGCGGCGCACCCCCGGATTCGGGGGTGTTGCGTGGCTCGCTGCCGCCGGCGACATCACCCGGTCGCCTCGGGGGCGGTCTGTCTCATCCCGCCACGTGCGTTGGGACTCCGCTGTACTCCCGGTTTCGCCATCCAGCCGTACGAATCGGCCTGGTCAGCGTCCCGTTCGGCCCCACACCCCCGAGGGG
>NZ_JBIVVI010000316.1:0-7985 GCF_044757675.1 Kitasatospora sp. NPDC091257 | reverse complement strand
GGCGCTGACGCAGGGGGAGCGGGCGGTGGCGGCCGCGGGGTGCGCGGCGCGGCCGCTGCGGATCGACGTGTGGGGGCACCTGTACGCCCCGATGCGTACGCTCGCGCAGGCGGTGGACGCGGCGCCGGGGCTGCAGGTGGAGCCGGTGCCCGGCCGGGACCTGCCGTCCGTCGCGGCGGCCGTGCTGCGCGGGGAGTCGGACGCCGGGTTCGGCCGGGTGCACCGGCTGCCGGGCGGCGGGGGCGAGTTGACGCACCGGCTGGTCCGGCTGGAGCCGGTGGACGTCCTGCTGAGCACCGGCCATCCGCTGGCCGGCCGGGACGTCCTGCGCCCGGGCGACCTGCGGGACAGTGTGCTGCGCTACCCGGCGGCGGTGGACCGGCTGGACTTCCTGACCCGCTTCGCCGAGCGCTTCGGGATCGCCCGCCGGGTCGGCTCGACCAACCTGGGCCTGGAGCATTTCGTGGACCAGGTCCGTGCCGACCCGGCGTGCTTCTCCCTCGTCCCCGCCGACGGCCCGCCGCCCGGGCGCCCGGGTGTCCGCACCGTCCCACTGGCGGACCCGACCCCGCTCTACGCCTGGTCGCTCCTCTGGCGCACCGGTCCCGGCACCGACCCGCACCCCCGACTGGACGACCTGCTGCGGGCGTTCACCACCGGGGCTGCCCGCAACCGGTGGCTGGAGTACGACCCGGCCCGCGACTGGCTCCCGGACGCCGACCAGGCCGCGCTCCGCCCGTGACGGGCGCCCCGACCGCCCCGATCACCCCGACCGCCCCGATCACCCCGGCCACCCGACGGCCACCCGCCGCCACCCCGGCGGCCCCGACGGCCCCGGCGGCCCCGACGGCCACCGGCTCAGGACGTCCGGAGCCAGGTGTCCTTGACGCGCTCCACCGAGCCGTCCGCCGCGTAGTAGGTGACGGTCGCCGCGTCGGTGCCGGGCTTCGCCAGGATGCCGTAGTAGCGGAACGGGGAGTCCCCGACCACGACCGGCACCGCCTCGGTGGTGCCGCCGCTCTTCCAGGCGACCACGACCTTCGTGATGTCGGCCTGGACCCCCTCGATCACCACCGGCGGGACGCCCGCGCCGTCGTTGAGGCCGAGCGACGAGCCGCCGACGGCGCCCGGGAACCCGCCCGGGGCGGAGACCGCGTGCAGGGTGTCGTCCGCCTGCCGCTTGCCGTCCACGGTGTAGTAGTAGTTCACCCTGTCGATGCGCGTGTCCCAGTTGATGTCGATGTCCTTCTGGGTGACCGGCTTCACCGCCGGGTTGGCCGCGTGCCGCTCCGCCTGGATCATCCGGGCCTGCTGGGCGAAGTCCTCCTTGCCGGGGACGGCCGGCCACAGCGCGGTCCAGGCCTGCCAGGTGTGGCCGTTCGCGCTGCCTTCGGCGACCTTGACCCGGACGGGGTTGAACGGGTCCCGGGCGGTGGGCGCGCCCGTGGTGCTCACCGCGGTGGCCGAGGCCGCGGCCGAGGCCGCCACCACGGTCGAGACGGCCTGCCGGCCGCGCTCGCCGAGCACCGCCGTGCCTCCGGCGACGCCGGCGACCAGCACCGCCGCCACCCCGGCGGTCAGCAGCCGCCGGTGCCGCAGTCGCCGCCGGCCGCCGGCGACCAGCCGGTCGTACGGGACCGTCCCGGTCTCGACGCTCCCGGCCAGTTCGCCCAGGACCCGCACGGCCGCCGTCTCGTCTCCGGTCGCCGTGTTCCCGGGCAGGAACTCGTTGCTCATCTTGCCCCTCCGATGCTGGTCAGTCCGATGAGTGAGGAGGCCCCGCGGAGCTTGGCCAGGCCTCTGGCCGCCTGGCTCTTGACCGTGCCGACCGAGCAGCCCATCGCCACCGCGGTCTGGGTCTCGCTGAGGTCCTCCCAGTACCGCAGCACCACGGCCTGGCGCTGGCGCGGCGGCAGGGTGCCGAGTGCGGCGAGCAGCACGGCCCGGTCGTCCGGGTCGGCGCCGGCCGGTGCGGGCCGGTCCGGGAACTCGGTGACCGGGTACTCGACCAGCCGCCGCCGGAACCGTCTGGCGTGCTCGTTGATCACGATCCGGCGCACATAGGCGTACGGGTCGTCCGCGGCACGCACCCGGTTCCACGCCGCGTACGCCCGCTCCAGCGCCTGCTGGACCAGGTCCTCGGCGCCGTGCCGGTCCCCCGCGAGCAGGAACGCCGTCCTGAGCAGCCGTGACCACGCACTGCCGACGAACGTCCGGAACTCCTCGTCCCGGGCGGTCTTGTGGGCTCCCATGAGCACCTCCTCAACCTCCCGGAGCCCGGGACGGCCTCGGACCGTTGCCTGCCGTTCGCGATTCGCCGCCGACGGCTGTGACACTGGAGGGGCTCGAAAACCGAGGTGCGCTCCGCCGTGCCTCCTTGCGAACCTAGAGGGATGCCCGCAGTGAGTTCTCCCGCAGTCCAGTCCGCCACCGTACCCGCCGAGGGCCCCGGAATCGGCGGGCTGGCCGCCCGTCTGCCCGAGCTGACCCTGCGCGACCAGGTGCGGATCGGGCGCCGGCTGGAGGGGGCCCGTCGGGTCCGCAAGCCCGAGGCCCGGCAGAAGGTCGCCGCCGAGATCGCCGCCGAGATCGACCGCGCCGAGGCGGTCGTCGAGCGGCGCCGGCGCGCCGTCCCGAGGATCGGCTATCCCGCCGAGCTCCCGGTCAGCCAGAAGAAGGACGAGATCCTGGCGGCGATCCGGGACCACCAGGTGGTGATCGTCGCGGGCGAGACCGGCTCCGGCAAGACGACCCAGATCCCGAAGATCTGTCTGGAGCTCGGTCGTGGCGTGCGCGGCCTGGTCGGCCACACCCAGCCGCGCCGGATCGCCGCCCGCACGGTGGCCGAGCGGGTCGCGGAGGAGCTGGACAGCCCGCTCGGCGAGGCGGTCGGCTGGAAGGTCCGGTTCACCGACCAGGTCGGCCAGGACACCCTGGTCAAGCTGATGACGGACGGCATCCTGCTCGCGGAGATCCAGACCGACCGCGACCTGCACCAGTACGACACCCTGATCATCGACGAGGCGCACGAGCGCAGCCTCAACATCGACTTCATCCTCGGCTACGTCAAGCAGCTGCTCCCCCGCCGCCCGGACCTCAAGGTCGTGATCACCTCCGCGACCATCGACCCGGAGCGCTTCGCCCGGCACTTCGGCGACGCGCCGATCATCGAGGTCTCCGGCCGCACCTACCCGGTCGAGGTCCGCTACCGGCCGATCGTCGACGAGGCCGACGACGAGGCGGACGAGGCCGACCGCGACCGGGACCAGGTCCAGGCGATCTGCGACGCCGCCGAGGAGCTCCAGGCCGAGGGCCCGGGCGACATCCTGGTCTTCCTCTCCGGCGAGCGCGAGATCCGCGACACCGCGGACGCCCTCGGGAAGCTGAAGCTGAAGAACACCGAGATCCTGCCGCTGTACGCGCGGCTCAGTTCGGCCGAGCAGCACAAGGTCTTCCAGCGCTCCCGCAGCCGCCGGATCGTGCTGGCCACCAACGTGGCCGAGACCTCGCTGACCGTCCCCGGCATCAAGTACGTGATCGACCCGGGCAGCGCCCGGATCTCCCGCTACAGCCACCGCACCAAGGTGCAGCGGCTGCCGATCGAGGCGATCAGCCAGGCCAGCGCCAACCAGCGCAAGGGCCGCTGCGGCCGCACCTCGGACGGCATCTGCATCCGGCTCTACTCGGAGGAGGACTTCCTCTCCCGCCCCGAGTTCACCGACGCCGAGATCCTGCGCACCAACCTGGCCTCGGTGATCCTCCAGATGACGGCGGCCGGCCTCGGCGACATCGCCGCCTTCCCGTTCCTGGACCCGCCGGACTCGCGCAACATCAAGGACGGCGTCGCCCTGCTGCACGAGCTGGGCGCGCTCGACCCGGAGGAGAAGGACCCGCGCAAGCGCCTGACCCAGCTGGGCCGCAAGCTCGCCCAGCTCCCGGTGGACCCGCGGATGGCCCGCATGGTGCTGGAGGCGGACCGCAACGGCTGCGTCCGCGACGTCATGGTGATCGCCGCCGCGCTCTCCATCCAGGACCCGCGCGAGCGCCCGGCCGAGAAGCGCCAGGCCGCCGACGAGCGGCACAAGCGGTTCAACTCGGAGACCTCCGACTTCCTCTCCTACCTGGCGATGTGGCGCTACGTCCGGGAGCAGCAGAGCGAGCTCTCCTCCTCGGCGTTCCGCCGGATGTGCAAGGCGGAGTTCCTCAACTACCTGCGGATACGGGAGTGGCAGGACATCTACGTCCAGCTGCGCACCGTCGCCAAGCAGTTGGGCGTGACGATCGAGGAGCCGCACCCCACGGGACAAGAGGGCGAGCCGGACGCCGACCGGATCCACCAGTCGCTGCTGGCCGGCCTGCTCTCCCACATCGGTCTGTTCGACGTGGAGAAGCGCGAGTACGGCGGTGCGCGCGGCGCCCGCTTCGCGGTGTTCCCGGGCTCCGGCCTGTTCAAGAAGCCGCCGCGCTGGGTGATGTCGGCGGAGCTGGTGGAGACCTCCCGGCTCTGGGCGCGGATCAACGCGAAGATCGAGCCGGAGTGGGTCGAGCCGCTGGCCGGCCACCTGATCAAGCGCAGCCACAGCGAGCCGCACTGGGAGAAGAAGGCCGGCGCCGTCATGGCGTACGAGAAGGTGACCCTCTACGGGATGCCGGTCGTCGCCCAGCGCAAGGTCAACTACGGGAGGATCGACCCGGAGCTCTGTCGCGAGCTGTTCATCCGCAACGCGCTGGTCGAGGGCGACTGGGAGACCCACCACCGGTTCTTCGCGGAGAACCGCAAGCTGCTCGGTGAGGTCGAGGAGCTGGAGAACCGGGCCCGCCGCCGGGACATCCTGGTGGACGACCAGACCCTGTTCGACTTCTACGACGCCCGGCTGCCCGACGAGATCGTCTCCACCCGGCACTTCGACTCCTGGTGGAAGAAGGCCCGGCACGAGCAGCCGGACCTGCTGAACTTCGAGAAGTCGATGCTGATCAACGACGCCGCGGACGGCGTCACCGAGGCCGACTACCCGGACCACTGGCAGCAGGGCAAGCTCCGCTTCAAGCTGACCTACCAGTTCGAGCCGGGCAGCGACGCGGACGGCGTGACCGTGCACATCCCGCTGCCGGTGCTGAACCAGGTCACCGCGGAGGGCTTCGACTGGCAGATCCCCGGTCTGCGGGAGGAGCTGGTCACCGCGTACATCAAGTCGCTGCCGAAGGCGATCCGGCGCAACTTCGTTCCGGCGCCGGACTTCGCCAGGGCGGCGCTGCGCGCGGTGAAGGACCGCCAGGAGCCCCTGCTCCCGGCCCTGGAGCACGCCCTGAAGCGCCTGACGGCGGTCACCGTGCCCCCGGAGGCCTGGGACGACGACCGGGTGCCCGATCACCTCAAGGTGACCTTCCGGGTGGTGGACGGGCGCCGCAGGCTCGCCGAGTCCAAGGACCTGGAGGAGCTGCGGCTGAAGCTCAAGCCGAAGCTCAAGGAGACGCTCTCCTCGGCCGCTTCCGGCCAGGGCATCGAGCAGAGCGGGCTGACCGCCTGGCCGGCCTCGCTGCCGGTGCTCCAGCGCACCTTCGAGCAGCGTTCGCGCGGCCACTCGATGCGCGCCTACCCGGCCCTGGTGGACGAGGGCCCGTCGGTCGGCGTCAAGCTGTTCGACACCCCGGAGGCGCAGGCCCGGTCGATGTGGGAGGGGACGCGGCGGCTGCTGATGCTGACCACCACCTCCCCGGCCAAGTCCATCCAGGGCCGGCTGGGCAACCAGGCGAAGCTGGCGCTCTCGCACAGCCCGCACGGCTCGATCGGCGCCCTGTTCGAGGACGTCGTGGCCGCCGCGACGGACCGGCTGATGACCCTGGCCGGCGGGCCGGCCTGGGACGAGGCGGCCTTCGGCAAGCTGCACGACAAGGTGCGCGCGGACCTGTACGACCTGTCCGCGGACACCACGCTGAAGACGGCCACCGCGCTGATCGCCTTCCACAAGGCCTCGACCCGGCTGAAGTCGGTGAGCAGCCCGGTGCTGCTGAACGCGGTGAACGACGTCCGGCTGCACCTGGCCTCGCTGGTGCACCCGGGCTTCGTGACGGCCACCGGCTGGCAGCGGCTGCCGGACCTCAAGCGCTACCTGCTGGCGGTGGACCGTCGCCTGGAGGCGCTGCCCAACCACCCGCAGCGGGACGCCCAGCAGCTGCTGAAGGTGCAGCAGGTGCAGCAGGAGTACGGGGAGCTGCTGGCGGCGGTGCCGGCCGGGCACCAGCCGTCCGCGGAGGTGCGGGCGATCCGCTGGATGATCGAGGAGCTGCGGGTCAGCTTCTTCGCCCAGTCGCTGGGCACGCCGAGCCCGGTGTCGGAGAAGCGGATCACGAAGGCGATGGCGGCGGCGCGGGCGACGCTCTGACCCGGGTGGCCGTGTGAGCTGCGGTGGGCCTTCAGGAGCCAGTTCGACCTGGGGGCCCACCATGGGCTACAGTCTGTCTTGTTCGCAGCGCGGCAAGCGAGTGAACGAGATCAGGAAACACTCTGGTCCCGTGGAGCAGTTGGTTAGCTCGCCACCCTGTCAAGGTGGAGGTCGCGGGTTCAAGTCCCGTCGGGATCGCCGCAGTGCGAGAGGCCCGGAACCGTCAGGTTCCGGGCCTCTCGCTTTTGACCGTTCGGCCCACTACCCCGGCCAGGTCTAGACCACAAGTGACGGACCGTGTGACGGTCGTCACGGAACCTCCCCAGGAATCGGCCCCGTACGACCCTTCCCGGAACCCCGTTAATTTAATATGTAAAATTGTACAGCTATTCACTGTAAATCCCCCCCGCCCCACGCGCATCAAATCGTTATCCGGAGTTCAACATTCCGACCACTCGCCCGGGCACGGAACACCCTCGGGCGGGCACGACAAAGGGGCCGCTTACCGGACCCGGCGGAGTCCGGTAAGCGGCCCCTTTAAAGAGCCTTTGGCCTATCAGGCCTCAGTGCGCTGGGCGGGAATCCCGGCCAGCAGAGCGCGCACCTCCGCCTCACGGTAACGGCGGTGACCGCCGAGCGTGCGAATCGACGTCAGCTTGCCTGCCTTTGCCCAGCGAGTGACCGTCTTCGGGTCCACGCGGAACATGGTGGCAACCTCTGCCGGCGTCAGCAGCGGCTCAGCATCAGGGGTACGAGCGGTCATGAGCGGCCTCCTCGGGAGAACCGAACCAGGGCGGTTCTATCCTTCAAATTCTGCACCTTGGCCCGCGATGCCCGAAATGGCATAGACGGGCCGAGTCGGTTATAGGACGAACGGCTTGTCCTGGTGTCTACAACTACACCATCCGTCCAGCCCTATCGACCAAACCGCCAAAATTGACCCCTCACGGGTTCAAGGCCGACGGATGGCGATGGACCACCCCATAACGGACAGTCACATAGCGATGACATCCGGTTACGAAGGGACCAGACCCTCCGTTTCCCCGCAAAGCACGCATCGACTCCAGAACCACCCAAAAGTGGGCACGCTCACGTGAAGTTGGGCTGGTTGTCCCATTTTTGCACATAGGGGTAAGTTCGCGTCAACGGTGAGTAGTGTCACGTTCGGCAGCTATTGACCCGAACCAGGACCTTGGTCATCGGACGTGCGGTGCTTAGGACTCTTACAGTCATACACGCGCGGTCGGACATCAGTTCGCGTGCCGCAGCGCCAGCACCCGGCGCCACCGCACCGTCAGCTCCCCGTACACGCGCAGCGCCTCGGCGGTGTCCCCCGCCCGCAGCGCCCGCAGCCCCTCCTCCAGTTCCCCCGCCGAACGGTCCGCCAGCAACCGCTCCGGACCCAGCAGATGCACCAGACCCCCGTAGTCCAGTTCCACCAGCGAGCGCGGATGGAACTCCTCCAGCCAGCGCCCGACCCGCTCCGCCCCCTGCACCAGCTCCCCGTCCGGCACCGCCTCGCGCAGCGCCCGGAAGGCCCGCGCCACCCGCCGGCGCGCCTGCGCCATCGGCACCAGGTAGAACAGCGCCGCCGGCCGGCCC
>NZ_JBIVVI010000315.1:0-7999 GCF_044757675.1 Kitasatospora sp. NPDC091257 | reverse complement strand
CGACAACTACTCGCCGCACCTGACCACCAAACGGTGCCAGCGGGTCGGGACATGGGCGGGAGCGGTGCGGCACGGTCGGGGGTCGGAGTCGACGGTGCGGGCGTACCGGCCCCGGGCAGTGCGCGCTGAACGGGCGCGCCCTCGGCGGGCCCGCTGCGGCCGACAGGGGCTGGAGCGGGCCGGCCCGGCAGGGCGCGATCGGGGGACGAGGACGGTGCGGGCGTACCGGCCCCGGACCGCGCTCGCTGAACGGGCGCGCCCCCGTGCTCGGGGCGGGCGGGTGCCGGGCGGGCGGGCTCGCCGACCGTGGCGGTACGTCGGGCGGCACCGGCGACGTCCCGGCCCCCGCCTCCGGCCGGCCGGGCATCGGCCGAGCCGCCCGTCCCAGCGCGGGTGGACCCCGCGTCGGCGGGAACGACGGGCATGGCCGGCCCGGCCGGGGCGGCACCAGAGGCCCGGGGGCCGTCGACGGCCAGAGGCGTGGCGCTCGCGGGCAGCGCGGTCAGCGGCGCGCCGAGAACCGGACGGGCGGGTGCGGCGGTGCCGGGCGCGGCGGCGCGCTGGACGGGGGTGCCGCCGGCCGGCCCGTTCCGCGTGGACGCGGGGTTGTCGGTCGGCCCGTTCCGCGTGGACGCGGGCTTGTCGGCCGGGCCGGGCGCCGGCCGTTCGGCGGCTGCGCCGCTCGCGGACGGGCGGCGCGTGCCCTCGGCCGTCTCTTCCGTCGTCGCCGCGGGCCGCGGCGCGCCCGCACCCCGGCTCGCCGGTTCGGTGACGGCGGCCGGCGCCCTGACCTGCCCCGGGACGGCCGCCACGGGGCGCGCGGGCAACAGGCTGGGCCGCCGGGCCACGACCAGCGGGGCCCCGACGGGACGCGGCCGCACCGGCCGGTCGGCCCGGACCGCCGAGTGGTTCGGGCGCCGGGCGGCGGCCGCTTCGGGCGTCGCCGCACCGAGCGGGCCACTGGCGGCCTGCGACCCTTCGGGCTTCGGCGAACTTCCCCGCACCGCAGCGGACTTCGACCCACCGGGCACGGACGCACCGGGCGCCGCCGTGCCGGGTGTCGCCGCGGCGGGCCTCGGTACACCGCTGTCGGCGCGCTCGGCCGCCGCGCGCGAGTCGGCCCCACCCACGCGGGCCGGGTGCGGCCCGGACCGCACCGGAAGCCGGCGCAGCCGGACGGACCGCTGGACCGGACGCGCCTGACGCGCCGACCGCGCCGCGCCCGACGGCCCGTTCTCCGGCGGCTCTTCGGCCCCGGCCTCGCTCGGCACGACCGGCACGACCAACTCGTCCCCGCCCGTGCAGACGGGGGCCGGGGCGCCCGGCCTCGCCACCGCCCGCAGGATGCCGACCGGGGCGGTCGGCAGGACCGCGTGGCCGAGCGGACCGCAGAGTGAGGGGTCCTGCCAGGCGGTGAGCCGGGCGCGGAACCTCAGGCCGTCGCTGACGCCGTGGGCCGGCCCGGCCAGGGTCGGGACCAGCGGCGCGACCGCGCGCCAGCCCCCGTCCCCGGCCGCCGGGCGCCGCCGAGCGGCCTCGCCCGCGCCCCGGGCCGCCTCCGTGTCATCGGAGGCGGCACCGGAGGCGGCACCGTTGACGGCGCCCTCGCCGCCCCTGCGGCGGCCGATCCAGTCCCGAAGCCCCACCCGGCTCACCCGCCTTCGCTGATGCGGGTGTTGAGCCGCGCGATCTCCCTGACCCACTGCCCGCGTTCACGGTGGGTCAGGTCGAGGATGTCCTCCCGCTGCCAGTGGAAGTGGAAGGCGATGTACGCGATCTCCTCGTACAGCCGAGCAGGCGCGTACGTCACGATTCCCCCAGGCGCCCACCGGCGAGGTCGACCTCGAAGGCGCCGTCGCAGTGCGGGCAGGTCACCGCGGCGCGCGTGTGGCCTTCGCTGTTGATCCGCTGGTAGAGGTCCTGGAGGAAGGCCACGTCGGTGGCGTACATCCGCTCGACGACCCCGGCGTGCACGTCGGTGATGTCGCCCAGCCTGGTGATCACGTGGCTGAGCAGCACCACGCTGAGGTACGCCGGGTTCTCCTTGACCCGCAGGTCGATCTGCGGCATCAGCTCGTCGCGGGCGGTGGCCAGGCGCATGGCACCGTGCCGGTGCACGGTGCCCTCGTCGTCGACGTAGCCGAGCGGCAGCTCGAACTCGAACTCGGTGTGCGGCGCCCGCGCCCGGGGCTGCGCCGCCGCTGCCGCCGGGGCCTGCTGCGGCGGCGCGGTGTTCTGCGGGGCCGGAGCGCGTTCCAGCAGCTCCTCCAGGCCGATCTTCCGCCTCACTCGACCGAGATCTCCTCGAACACGATGGTCACGGTCTCGGTGGCGGCGCTGGACTCGCCGGCGCTGAGGGTGGGTCCCTCCCAGCGGCTCGCCCAGGCGTTGGTCAGCTGGATGCGCCGCAGGGTGGCACCGGTGGTGTCCTTGACCTCGATGGTGAGGTTCTGCCGCGCGGTGTTGATCGCCCCGTTGTTGAGGGTCTCCTTGATCCAGTCCGTGAACGCGCCGCTCTTGTCCAGGCCGCGGGTGATGGTCACCTCGCCGGGGAGCCGGGCGCCGGGCTGCTTGCGGACGATCAGTTTGCCCTCTTGGGTCACCTGCTTGTACTCGACGACGTCCTGTTCGACCGTCAGGTTGCTGATCTCCTTGACGGACTCGACGTTGTAGCCGCCGAGTTGGACGCCGAAGATATGTGTGGAGAGCGGATCGCCTTCAGCCATGGGTTTGTGTCACCTTCCGATGCGAGGGGTGCCGAGGAGTGGCGCCGAGGGGTGTGGTGCCGACCGGGCCGGTCACTCGTTGACGAGGCTCGTGCTGTCGGAGAACTGGGACAGCCGGAACACCACGAACTCCGCGGGCTTCACCGGGGCTACGCCGATCTCGCAGATCACCTGGCCGAGGTCGATGGACTCCGGCGGGTTGTTGTCGCGGTCGCACTTGACGTAGAAGGCCTCGGCCGCGGTCTGCCCGAACAGGGCCCCGCGCCGCCACTCCTCGGTGAGGAACGCGGTGATGTTCCGGCGGATGCTGGACCACAGCCGGTCGTCGTTGGGTTCGAAGACCACCCACTGGGTCCCCAGGAGGATGGACTCCTCCAGGTAGTTGAAGAGCCGGCGCACGTTCAGGTAGCGCCACGCCGGGTCGGAGGAGAGGGTGCGCGCGCCCCAGATCCGGATGCCGCGCCCGGGGAAGGCCCGGACGCAGTTGACGCCGATCGGGTTCAGCAGGTCCTGCTCGCCCTTGCTCAGGCGCAGCTCCAGGTCCACCGCGCCGCGGATGACCTCGTTGGCGGGCGCCTTGTGCACGCCGCGCTCGGCGTCGCTGCGCGCCCACACCCCGGCGACGTGCCCGCTCGGCGGGACCAGCACGTTGCGGCCGCTCGCCGGGTCGAACACCTTGATCCACGGGTAGTAGAGCGCGGCGTAGCGGGAGTCGAAGCCCGCCTCGTCGTTGCGCCAGGTGCGCATCCGCTGAGCGTTGAGGCCGGGCGGCGGGTCCAGGACGGCGATCCGGTCGCCCATCTGCTCGCAGTGCGACATCACCGCCAGCTGGACGGTGCGCAGGCCCTCGTCGTCGAGGTCGCCGCGCTGGTAGGCGCTCATCAGGTCGGGCACCGCGACCATGGTGATCTCGTCGATCGCCTCCAGGCCGCCGAAGCCGGTCCGGGCGGCGGCGTCGCCGACGTACTCGGCGGGGTCGAGCCGGCCCACCGGGGCCGCGGCCGGCGCGGGCGCGGCGGCCAGGGCGTGGGTGCGGCGCTCGGGGCGGCTCGGCGCGGTGCCGGGCTGTTCGGCGACGGCGACCAGCTTCGACTCGCGCAGCTGGGTGACGACGTAGCCCTTGGTGCTCTTCCGGGTCGAGACGTCGTAGGTCTCGGTGACCTCCGCGCCCCGGCGCACCAGCAGCCGGAAGCGGTCCTCGGGGACGTTCTCCCCCTCCGGGTCGGCGACCTCGACGGACACCTCGGCGCCCGCGCCCGGCCGGGCGGAGAAGAGGAACCCGGCGATCTCGACGGGCGGGGCCGCGGTGACGGCGGGGGCGGCGCCGGGCGCCTGCCGGGCCGGGTCGCCGACCCGCACCACGTAGGCGGAGCCGCCGCCGTTGGCGAAGAAGCCGTACACCGAGTGCGCCAGGTAGGTGCCCTCGGTGAAGCCGCCGAACCGCTGGACGTACTGGTCCCAGTTGGTCACCAGTGTGGGCTCGTGGAAGGGCCCGGTCTCGGCGAAGCCGACGAACGCGGCGACGGCCGTGCCGACGCCCTCGATCGGCCGGGCACCGGACTGGACCTCCTCCACGTACACGCCCGGGGTGAGGTACGACGGCATACGCGCTCCTTCGGCTGGTCAAGCATTGCGCCGGTCATTCGCCCCCGAGTCTGCTGCCCGGACGTCACCCGGAAACATGTCCGCGGGTCCCGGACCGGGGGCAGGAACCGCTGCCCCCGGCGGACACCGCCGGACGTCCGCGCAGGCGCCCCGGACGTCCCGGGCTGCCCCCGCCGCCCCGCCGTCCCGGGGGCGGTCAGCCGTGCCCGGTGTCCCCGAGCGCGCCCAGCCACGGCCCGAACTCGCTCGCCAGCACCAGTCGGCCGAGCTTGCGGTACTCGCCGACCACCGCGGAGACCAGCTGCGCCATCCCCAGCGGGGCGCCCGTCCCGGCGGCCAGATACGCCGCGGAGACCGCGCAGGCCCGGATGGAGCCGCCGGTGAGCTCGAAGTTCCGGGCGCAGAAGTCCAGGTCGAGGTCGTCGCCGCGGGGCACCAGCGGCCCCAGGCAGCGGTCCCAGAGCAGGCGACGCTGCGTCTCGTCCGGCAGCGGGAACTCGGCGATGACGTCCAGCCGCCGGGTGAACGCCTCGTCGAGGTTGGCCCGCAGATTGGACGTCAGCACGGCGATCCCGTCGAAGGACTCCATCCGCTGGAGCAGGTAGGCCGTCTCCACGTTGGCGTGGCGGTCCCGGGAGTCCTTGACCTCCGAGCGCTTGCCGAACAGCGCGTCCGCCTCGTCGAACAGCAGGACGCCGTTCACCTGCGCGGCCTCGGTGAAGATCCGCTCCAGGTTCTTCTCGGTCTCGCCGATGTACTTGTCCACCACGGTGGAGAGGTCCACCACGTACAGCTCCATGCCCAGTTCGGCGGCGACCACCTCGGCCGACATCGTCTTGCCGGTGCCGGACTCCCCGGCGAACAGGGCGATCACGCCGTTTCCCCGGCCACCGCCCGGGCGCATCCGCCACTGCCCGAGCACCTGGTCGCGGTGCCGGGCGCGCAGCACGAGCTCGCGCAGCCGGCCCGCGGTGGGGGCGGGCAGGACGAGGTCGGACCAGCCGACCGCGGGCTCGATCCGGCGGGCGAGCCGGGCCAGTCCGGCGGCGTTCTGCGCCCGTACCGCCGTGCGCAGGTCCTCGGCCCGGACCGGGCGCCGCTCGGCGGCCGCCGTCCGGGCCGCGACCGAGGCGGCGCGGGCCAGCTGCTCCTGGTCCAGCCGGTAGGCGGCCACCGCCTCGGCCAGTTCCTCCGGCAACTCCTCGTCCTGCTCCTCGCGCGACTCCGAAGCACCCGGCTCCGAAGCATCCGGCGCCGCCCCCAGCGCGCGGGCCCACTGCCCGGCCCGGTCGCGCGCGCCCGGCGGCGGGACGGTGAGCACCACCGGGCTCCGCGCCGCCCAGGCCGGGTCCCAGACCTGCGGGCCGTGCACGACCAGCGGGACACCGGCGAGTTCCGCGCACAGCTCGCGCAGCAGCGCGGCCCGCTCGGGCCGTTCGGGTTCGAACCGGTCCAGCGGTCCGAGCACCACGCCGCCCCCACCCAGCCGCGCCTCACGGGCGAGCACCCGTACGGTGGCCTCCGGCGGGCGGGCGGCGAGCGCGGCGGCGTCGACCACCAGGGGCGGCGGGCCGTCGGCCGCGAGGGCCGCCACCGCGAGCGGGCCGGCGTGCCCGCCCCGGTCCAGCAGGTGCACCAGCCCGCCGTCCGCGGCCAGGACGCGCAGCTGTTCGAGGGGCTGGTGGGAGCGGCGCCCGGGCCCGACGCGGCGGGCCAGCCCGGCGAGGGTGCCGTCCGGCTCGTCGTCGCCGAGCAGATGGGCCGTCACCCGGTCCGGGACGCGCAGGGTGCGGGAGAGCAGCGGGCGGTCCGGCTCGGTGATCTCCAGCAGGCCGCCGGCGATCAGCGGGGCCCGGACGGAGAACCGGAAGCGGCCGGCGCCCGCCCCGGGCAGTCCGCACAGGTCGAGGGCCAGGCCGATGGTCGCCCGGCGGCGGGTCAGGTCGTCGTTGAGGTAGCCGTAGAGCTGCTCGAAGCGGGAGTCGAGGTCCGGGGCGAGCGCCACCAGCAGCAGGTCGAGGTCGACCGGGAGCAGCCCGAAGGCGGCGCTGAGCCGCCCGAGCCGGGAGCCGGGCGGCGGCGCGGGGCCGTCGCCGGGGTCCGGGGCGGCCCGGTGCACCGTGGCGGAGGCCGCCAGGATGCGCTCCACCGCCTCCGGGCCGAGGTACTGACCACGGTACGGGTCGTCCGGGTCCGGGTCGTCGGCCCGGCGCTCGCGCACCGCGGCGCGGACCCGCCGTTCGACCCGGTGCAGCCGCTCCCAGAGCTGGTCGGGGGCCGGACCGAACGGTGCGCTGTCGTCCGGACCGGACGGCCCGTCCTGGTCCGGCCCGGGCGGTGCGCCGTTGGCCGCCGACGCGGCCTCCGGGGCCCGGTCGAGGTCGAGGCTCATCGCGCCCTGCCCCGGGCCCGGCGGCCGGGCGGCAGCCCGCGTTCCCGGGGCGCGGCGAAGCCGTCCGGCCCGGGGTCCCCGGCGCCCTGGTAGCGCAGCCGGCGGCCCGGGCCGTCGGCGGGCGGCGGGCCGGCCGGGGTGGTGTCGCCGGCGTTGGCGATGTCCCCGACGTTGGCGATGTCCCCGACGTTGGTGGTGTCCCCGACGTTGGTGGTGTCGCCGGCGTGCAGCACCAGCCCCTCGGTGACCGGCGGCCCTGCCGGGCTGCGCCCGCCGGGCAGCGGGGCGAGCACCCGGAGGTCGACCGAGGGCCGCAGTTCCCCGCCGAGCGAGGTCCAGACGTCGGACACCGACGGCAGTCCGGTGTCGCGCCCCGCGATGTCCAGCCCGACGGTCAGTCCGAGCTCGGCCAGCGTGCCGGTGAGCAACCGGGCGGGCAGCGTGTCGGTGGCGGTCAGGCACTGCAGCACCTCGGCCAGCAGCCGGTGTTCGTCCTGCGGCCGGTTGGTCCAGGCGGTGACCAGGTAGGCCAGCTCGAACCAGCGGGGCGCGGGGCGGTGGCCGGTCACCAGGCCGTCCGCGTCGTACTCCGCGACGGTGCCGGCCTGCCGGCGGCCGGTGTCCTCGCGCAGCCGGTACAGGTAGACGCTGACCGTGGGCGCGTTGCGCCGGGCAGCGAAGTCCCGGGTGGGCGCGTCGAAGACCACGTCGATCCCGCGCTCGGGCAGACCGGTCCCGGCGAGCAGCTGTCGCAGCGCCTCGTCGACCTCGTGGATCACCGCCGCTCCACCTCCCCGGGCGGGCCGATGCTGCCCTCCACCACCAGGAAGGGGCAGGTCACCGGGGAGAATCCGGGGCCCTCGGCGGTGATGGTGCGCGGGCCGGTCTCGTCCTTGGGGAGGATGAGCAGTTGGCCGGCGAAGGTCCCGTCGCCCTTCGGGCGGGTGGGCGCGGCCTCGGCGGTGATGCCGGGCTTCCAGGTGAACCGGACCGGCGCGCCGGGCGGGAAGTCCACGCCGCGCACCGAGGTCACGAAGCCGGGCTTGCCGATCGGCGGCACCGCGACGATGCGGGGCTGGAGGATCCGCAGCGGGGTGCTCGCCCGGTGCGGTCCCGGGGTGGCGTCGGTGCCGGTGGTGGTCAGTTCCGCGGTGATGGTGGTGTCCAGCGCCGCCACGGGCGAGAGCACCACCCGGACCACCGCGCTGCGGCCCGGGGCCAGGTCGCTCACCGTGCAGGTGCCGTTCCGGCAGCCGGGGGGCAGGGCCTCGGTGGG
>NZ_JBIVVI010000314.1:0-8029 GCF_044757675.1 Kitasatospora sp. NPDC091257 | reverse complement strand
GGCTGTTCGCCCATTAAAGCGGTACGCGAGCTGGGTTTAGAACGTCGTGAGACAGTTCGGTCCCACCTCCCGATCGGCCTCGGCCCCGCGCCGCTCTCCGCCGCCCGGCTCGCCCCGCTCGCCACGGCGTGGTCCCGCACCCTGCCCGGCGTCCGGGTCGAGTACCTCGACGGCGGCGCCGTCCCCACCCCGGTCCGCCAACCGCCCGACTGAACCGCCCGACCCGCCAATCGCCCGACTGACCCGCCCGACCCGCCCGACCCGCCGAAGCATCCCGATCGACCCGACCACGCCCTCCCACCGGACGACCCCCACCCGCCGAACGACACCGATCTGCCGAACCACCCCTGCCCATCGGGCTCTTCTGGACAATCACCCCCGAAATTTGCCACGGTGAGCACCAGCGGCCCAGCCATCGATCATGCGGCCGAAGCCCCATGGGAGCTCCCCGTGCCCTCCGCCGACTTCCCCGCGTTCTACCTCGGACAGAGCGTCTTCTCCGACCCCGGCGCCCACCTCCCCCGCTACGCCGATCTCCCCAAGGACCCCCGCCGACTCGCCCGGATCGCCCGGAACCTGATCATCCATCGCCTCGAAGGCTGGCTGTTCCACCACCCCATCCCGGCGAACCGGCTCCACCACGACGCCGAGACCCGCTACCTCGACGACATCCTGCACCTGATCACCGACCGCGACCCGGCCCCGCTCAGCCATCCCCGGGCGCCCGCCGACCGCTTCGTCGGCGTCTGCCGGGACCTGGCGCTGCTGCACTGCTCCTTCCTGCGCCACGTCGGCATCCCGGCCCGGTTGCGCTGCGGCTTCGCCGGCTACCTCGGCCCGGACGGCTTCCACTGCGATCACGTGGCCACCGAGTACTGGGACGACCGGCGGGGCTGGCTGCTCGCCGACCCGCAGCTGGCCGACCCGAAGGTCGCCGCCGCCTGGCGGGTGGACTTCGACCCGATGGACGTCCCGCGCGACCGCTTCCTGGTCGCCGGCCGGGCCTGGCGCACGATCCGCTCCGACCGGGCGGCCGCCGGTTCCTTTGGCGTCCACCCGCCCGAGGAGGGCCCGCTCAACGGCGCGTGGTTCGTCGCCCACTCCACCCGGCTCGACCTCGCGGCCCTGAACAAGGTCGAGACGCTCCTCTGGGACACCTGGGGCACCGACTCCACCAACACGCCCCACGCCCCGTACGACGAGGTGGCCCACCTGACCGTCGGTCCGGTCGACGTCTCCGCCGTCCGCCGTCTCTTCGCCGAGCACGACGCCCTGCGCACCCCGAAGACGGTCCTGTCCCTGGCCCCGTTCAACGGCCCACGCGAGGTCACCCTGCGCTGACCGGGGATCCGGGCAGTTGCGCCGGCTGGGGGGCGATGGGCCCGAAGTCCGTGCAGTCCCGGACGCCGGCCCGGGCCGGTGCCGGTTGCGGCTCCCGGAACCGGCGGGCACCGAAGGGCGCGGCCGCGTACGGGATGCCGAGCACGGCCGTGACCCCGCCGCCGAGGTCGCTGCCCCGTACACGGCCGCTCGCCGTCCGGTAGACCGCTTCGACAGCGCATGGTTGATCGTTCATGGCCCGCAGTCCGGCTCAGCGACGCGTGCCCGCGCGACGAGGTTTCGGGGCGACAGCCGAGCGATGCGCCGGAACGCGGGGCCGAGGCGGCATGCGCACGGCGGTGGCGGGTGAGGGGGGTGCTGGCCATTCTTCGCGCTGGTGGTTGTCTGACATCGGTCCTGCGGTGATCGTCACGGCGAGGGGTGAGTGCCCCCGGTCAGGCCAGTGCGGTCATGTGGTCGGGCTGGTGGGCGGCGACGTCGTGGGCGGCTTGGACGAAGGCGGCGACGGCTGCGGATCGCGAGGTCTCCGGCCAGGCGACCATGACCGCGCTGGGGCTGAGGCCGGTGACCGGCCGGTATGCGATGTCCGGGCGCTGGTACCGCTCGGTGGTGGAGCGTGCCAGGAACGCCACCGCCTGCCCCAGCGCGACCACCTCCAGGAGTTGCTCGACGCTGGCCACGAGCGGCCCGGTGACCGGCCGGCCGCTCGCCGAGGAGATCGACCGGCGGATCGTCCGGCGCATCGGGCTGCGGCACACCTACTTCCCGGCCGCCGGCGACCGGACCATCCGGGAAGCCCACCCCAAGGGGTACCGCAAGGACTCCGCCGACGGGCCGCTGACCGACTTCACCGAGCTGGACCCGTCGGCGGGCTGGGCGGCCGGGCAGATGATCTCCACCAACGCGGACCTCGACCGCTTCTTCACCGAACTGCTGGTCCCGGACCGCCTGCTGCCCGCCGCCCAGCTCGCCCAGATGCGCACCACCGTCCCGGTCGGGGACAGCGGCATGGGCTCCGGGCTGGGCGTCTTCAGCCGGCCGCTCTCCTGCGGCGGGGTCTACTGGGGGCACGGCGGCGACATTCCGGGCTACGAGACCCGGGGCGGCGCCACCGACGACGGGCGCGCCGTGAACATCGCGGTGACCACCATTCCGGCCGACTACGCCGTCACCCGGCACCTGGAGGACGTGGTGGACGCCGCCCTGTGCCGCTGAGCCGGCCGCCGGGCCGGGAGCCGTCAGGAGCGGTAGTGGTTCCCCTCGTCGCCGATCACGCCGGTGCCGTGGTGGACCGAGATGCTGGAGTACGTCGCCCGCATGCGCGTGGCCTGGGCGGTCCGCTGCTGTTCGATCAGCAGGCCCTCGGCGTCGTCGAACTGGTGCCGGCGAGCGCGTTCCCGGAGCACCAGGAAGACCGTGGCACCGACGACCGTGCCGACGAGCACGAGCAGGAACACCAGGACGAGAGCCATGACGTCACCGTTCCCCCGGTTCGAGTGCGTCTGACTTTTATCTCACGGACGTTCGACGGCCGCACTCGAATCGTCCGAATTCGCCGTACGGCCGTGCGGGGCCTCAGGTGCGGGCGGGCTCGGCGTTCGCGCGTTCCGTGACCCGCGCCAGGACGCGGCCCGCGACGGCGAGGTCCTCGGTGGGGATCCCGGCGTACAGCCGCGCGGTGATCCCGGCGGACTCGGCGGTGGTGCGCTCGTACAGTCCGCGGCCGGCCGCCGTGAGGCGCAGCCGGGAGGAATCCGCCGGGTCCTGCTCCGACAGGCCGGCGGCCGTCAGTTCCCCGATCACGCCGTGGACCAGGGACTCGTCGGCCTTCGGCGAACCGGTGACGTCGCGGACGAGCGCGTCCCGGGCGACGGAGCCGCTGGTCCAGGAGGCCCTGGACCACCGTGCGCGGGGCGGCTCGGGCATGACTTTCGACAGATCCGCCGCAGCAACGGCTTTCGTAGGGTCGTGGGCATGCGGATGAGTGGGGCGGCGCTGCCCGTGGTGGCGGCGGTGTGTATCGGGCTGGGTGTCACGAGCCTCTGGTGGGCGCTGCCCGCGATCGGGGTCTCCTTCCTGGCCGGGCTGCGGATGGAGCGGGTACGGCCGGCGGCGGTGGTGTTCGGCGTCCTGGTGGCGGCCGGGGTGCTGGTGGTCGGCTCGGTGCCCTCCTGGATCGTTCTGGGCCTGCGGTTCGTCGCGCTCGCCGTGAGCACCGGGATGGGCCCGTGGCTGCTGGGCCGGTTCTGGCGGCAGTCGCAGGAGCTCGTGCGGGCCGGGTGGGAGCGGGCCGAGCGGCTGGAGCGCGAGCGGCAACTCGTCGCGGAGCAGGCCCGGTTGCGCGAACGGGCCCGGATCGCCCAGGACATGCACGACGCCCTCGGGCACGACCTCAGTCTGATCGCCCTGCGCGCCGGGGCCCTCAAGCTCGCCCCCGGCCTGGCCCCGCCCCACCGGGAGGCCGTCCAGGAGATCCGGGCGGGTGCGGCCGCCGCCGTCGACCGGCTCGGCGAGGTGATCGGCATCCTGCGCGACGGCGACGTGGGGGAGGGCGGCACTCCCACGGCCCACGGGCCGGCCGACGCGGACATCCCACAGCTCGTCGCCGAGGCGGCCGCCGCCGGACTGGACGTCCGCTCGGAGATCAGCGGGGAGCCGGACGGGCTCCCGCGCGCCACCGAGCACGCCGCGTACCGGGTGGTGCAGGAGGCCATGACCAATGCCGCCAAGCACGCACCGCGAGCGTCCGTCACCGTGGAGGTGGCGTACTCGGACGACGGCGTCCGCCTGCGGGTGGCCAACGGCCCCGCGCCCGCGACTGTGCCCGCGCCCGCGACTGTGCCCGTACCCGCGCCCGCCGCCCTCGGTGCGGCGTCGCCGGCACCCGCGTCAACCGCGCGCGGCGCAACGCCCACCGGAGCGTCCACCGGCACCCCCACCGCAGCTTCCGCCGCCGTGCCCGCCGCGCCGCCCACCGGCGGTCGCGGCCTGGTCGGGCTGGCTGAGCGGGTCCGGCTCGCGGGCGGCACCCTTGCCCACGGGGCCCGCGCGGACGGCGGGTTCGAGGTCGTGGCCGACCTGCCGCGCCGTGCCGCCGGGCCCGTCCCGCCGCTGCCCCCCGCTCCGCCGTCGCCGGTCCGCGAACTGCGGCAGGCGCGGCGCAGGGTGGGCCGGACGCTGGCCGCCGTGGTGCTCGTCCCGCTGACGACGGCCGTGCTGCTCACCGTGGCGCTGCGAGTATGGACGCTCTACGTGGTCAGCCTGTCGGTGCTGGACCCGGGGGTCTTCGCCTCCCTCCAGGTGGGGCAGGAGCAGGCCTCGGTCGAGCGGCTGCTGCCGGGCCACCGGCTGCCGTACCGCCCGCCGAGCGGGCCGTCGACGCCGGCACCGCCGGCGGGAGAGGGGGTCTCGTGCACGTACTACGCCATCACCGCCCAGCTGTTCGTGGACCGGGCCGGCGACGCCTACCGGCTCTGCTTCCGGGACTCCCGGCTGGTCTCGCGTGATGTGCTCGTCTCCTGACCTCCCGTACGACCTCCTTCCCCGCACCACCTCCGTACCGAGCGACCGACAGGAGCCGCCGATGACCACCGCACCGATCCGGGTGCTGCTCGCCGACGACGAGCCCATGATCCGCGCGGGACTGCGCGCCGTGCTCACCACCGACCCGGGCATCGAGATCGTCGCCGAGACCGGGGACGGCCGGGAGGTCGTCGAACTGGTCCGGCGCCACCGGCCCGACGTCGCCGTGCTGGACATCCGGATGCCCGGGACGGACGGCATCACGGCGGCTGCCGAGATCCGTCGGAACGGCCTGGCCACCGGAGTACTCATGCTGACCACCTTCGGTGAGGACGACTACATCCTGCGCGCGCTCAGCGGCGGTGCGAACGGTTTCCTGATCAAGTCCGGCGAGCCCGAGGAACTGCTCGCCGGGGTGCGCGCGGTGGCGGCAGGGGCGGCCTACCTCTCACCCAAGGTGGCCGCCCGGGTGGTCGCCCACCTGGCCGCCACCGGGGCCGGCCGCCCCGCCGACCGGCGTGCCGGCGCCCGGGAACAGGTGGCCGCCCTGACCAGCCGGGAACGGGACGTGCTGACGCTGATCGCCGCCGGGCTGTCCAACGGTCAGATCGCCCGTCGGCTGGGGGTGGTGGAAGGAACCGTGAAGGCCCATGTGAGCTCCATCCTGGCGAGGCTGGGTGTGGCCAACCGGGCGGCCGCCGCCGTCCTCGCCCACGAGGCCGGGCTGACCCTCGGCGCGACCTGCGCGGGCGGCCCGCGGGACTGAGCCCGGCGCGCCCGGTGCCGTGCCCCGGCCCGGTGCCGTGCCCCGGTCCGGTGTCGACGGTGCCGACGGTGCCGACAACAGCCGCCCGAGGACCGGCACCCCGGTCAGGGCCGTCACGGCGGTGGTGGCCGCCGGCCGCAGGGTGAGGACCGCGGCCGCCGTGACCGTGGCGCCGAGCGCGGCACCGGCGAGCACGTCGTGCGGGTAGTGCACCCCGGCCGCCACCCGCAGTGCGGTCGTGGCACCGCCGACGGGTATGACCAGCAGTGCCCAGCGCGGACGCAGCAGCACCAGCCCCGTCGCCAGCGCGACCGCCAGGGTGGCGTGGTTGCTGGGGAACGACCAGTCCCCCGGTGGTGGACACTCGGCGACCGCCGTGCCCGGCAACCCGGCCAGCGCCCGGCAGGGCCGCTCCTCGTCGAGGAGCACCTTCAGCACCTCGCTCGCCCCGTAGGCCAGCACCGTGCCGAGCCCGACCAGCGCCACCCCCGCGACCACCCCGGCGGCCCGCCGGGCCCGGGCCGTCCACCAGCAGAACGCCAGCAGCAGCCCCAGCACCAGCAGCCCGACCTCGGTGGCCGGCCCCGACAGCGAGGCCACCGCATGCGGGGCATCGTTGACGGCCTCCACCGTCCGCCGGTAGCCGTCGGCCGACCACCCGGCCGACACCCGAGCCGGCCCCGCCCCGCCGCCCCGCTCCGGCGCCAGCCATGCCACCGCCCCGGCCCCCGCGCCGAGCATGGCCGCGGCGAGGACGGGCCTGGGCCTGGCCGCGCCCCTTGTCGCGCCGGTCTTCCTCGCATTCCTGTCCGTGTACGTCATGGTCCGGACGGTAGAAGCCGAAGAGCCCTTTCCACCCGACCCGAAAGTCAAGCGGCGCCCCTGACGATGGTCAGGATTGACAGCACGTCACACGCGCCGGCCACGTAGTCTGCGCCCATGCCGAATCCGTCCCCGCCGGCCGTCCCCACCCGCTTCGGGGGTGCCCCCGACCGCGTCGCGCTCGTCCTCCCCGGTGTCGGGTACACACCCGCCAGACCCCTCCTCCACTTCGCCCGCGCGGTGCTCCTCCGGCACGGTTGGACCGTCCAGGAACTGTGGTGGCAACTTCCCGACGGGTTCCGCGAGTTCGAGCCCAAGGAGCGGATCGCCTGGGTCGAGCGGCAGGCCGCCCGGGCCGTCGACGCCGAGCACGGCGCCTGCCGCCTGGTCGTCGGCAAGTCCCTCGGCTCCTTCGCCGCTTCCGTCGCCGCCGACCGGGACCTCCCGGCGGCCTGGCTGACCCCGGTCCTGACCGTCGACCACGTGGTCCGTGCTCTCCACCGCACCGGGGCGCCGACCCTGCTCGTCGGCGGCGCCGCCGACAGGCTGTGGAGCCGCCCGACCGCCGACGCGACCGGCCACGAGGTCCTCGAACTGCCCGCCGCCGACCACGGCCTCGAACTGCCCGACGACCCCGTGGGTTCGATCGACGCCCTGCGGCAGGTCACCTCCCGGCTGGACCGCTTCGTCGCGGCCCTGGACGCGGGACGGTAGCCCGCCTTCGGAGCGGTCGGTCCCGACACGTCCGGGACGCCCGACGCGGTCGGTGCTCCCGGACGCCCGCTCATCGGGAGGCGGTTGGCCGACCCGGCATTGAGCCGAGGCGACGGCGTCGAGGCGACCGAACTGCCGGTCGGGGGTCCGGCAGGCGGCCCCGGGCACGGCATCGGAGCGCCGGACGCGGAGCAGCCGGTCGAGCAGGTCGGCCGGCGTGTCCGGCACGTCCCGTGGTGCGCCGACCCGGATCAGTGCGGGTGGTGCCTCGACCTGGCCGGCGCGCCGGTCGAGGAATGCGCGCGGAGCGGTGGATTCGTTCTCAGGGATCAGGAGCGTGAGGAGCGCGCAGGAGTCGAGGTGGATCAACGGTCCTCCTCCCGCATGGTGAGCAGGGCGTCGGCGAACGGGGACTCCGGCTGTCGTGGGCTCCACGGCACGGCGGGCGTGCGGCGCGGCCACGAGGGTGGCGGCCGCGCGGACGGCCAGCAGCGCGAGGGCGGACCAGGGCAGGGCGGTCGGGCGGACGTGGTCGAGGAGGAGGCCGCCGGCCAGGCCGCCGGTGGCGATGCCGACGTGCCAGCAGGTGACGAGCAGCGACTGGGCGATGCCCCCGGCCGGGCCGGCCCCGGGAGCGCCGACGGCCCCGCGGCCGGTGGTACCGATCGCGGGGCCGTTTCGCCGTCGCCGTCGCCGTCGCCGTCGCCGGGGCCAGGGTGGCCCCGCAGGCCGGGGTTCAGCCGATGGAGCGGGGGAGACGGGTGGTCAGGTAGAGGATGGTGAAGGAGCCGAGGAACTGGATGCCCAGGCACAGGGCGAGGGCGCGGTCCATGCCGAGGACGGGGGAGAGGGAGAGGTAGAGGG
>NZ_JBIVVI010000313.1:0-8041 GCF_044757675.1 Kitasatospora sp. NPDC091257 | reverse complement strand
GGCGGCATGGGGGTCCTCCACGGAAGGTGGTGCGGTACGGCTTCGGGCGTCAGGTGTCGGGCTCCGGGCGGTCGGAGCCGGGGTGCGTGAGCGGGGGCGTGTGATCGGGGGCGTGTGATCGGGGGTGCGATGTGCCCCGGGGGTCAGCGGCGGTGGTCGTAGGCGACCGGCAGCCGGTTCACTCCGCGCGCCAGGACGGCGGGAACCCAGGCCAGGTCCGCCAGACCGTCGCCGGGCGCCTCGGCCGGGCGCAGGCCGGGCAGCCGGGTGAGCAGGGTGGCGAGGGCGACCTGGAGCTCGGCCCGGGCGAGTGCGGCGCCGGGGCAGTAGTGGATGCCGTGGCCGAAGGCCAGGTGGGCGTTGGGGGTGCGGTCCAGGTCGAGGCGGTCGGGATCGGGGAACTGCTCGTCGTCGCGGTTGGCGGCGCAGAGCGAGATGATCACGGAGTCGCCGGCCGGGACGACGGTGCCGAACAGGTCGCTGTCCTCGGCGAAGAACCGCCAGGTGGTGAGCTCGAACGCGGCGTCGTGGCGCAGCAGTTCCTCCATCGCCCGGGCGAGTCGGCCGGGCTCGTCGATGCCCTCGCGCAGCCGGGCGAGCTGCTCGGGGTGGCGCAGCAGGGTGACCAGCATGGTGGTGATCTGGTTGGTGACCGGCTCCTGCCCGGCGACCAGCAGCTGGAAGACCATCGAGTCGAGCTCCGCGCGGCTCAACTCGCCCGCGTCATGGGCGTGGACGAGCCGGCCCAGCAGGTCCTCCCGGGCCACCCAGCCGGGCTCCCGGAAGTCGACGCGCTTGCGGGCGACGACATCGGCGATGTACGTCTGGAGGCCGCGCAGCCGTGCCTCGTACGCCGGTCGGCCGGGGTCCTGCGGGCCGACCGGCTGGACCACCTTGCCCCAGTCCCGGTCGAAGCGCTCGGCCAACTCGGGCGGCAGGCCGATGACTTCGGAGAGCACCCGGAAGGGGTAGTGGGCCGCGAAGCCCGCCACCAGGTCCGCGCCGCCGGACTGCGGCAGTTCGTCCACCAGCGCGTCGGCCAGCTCCTGGAACCGGGGTCGAAGCGACTCCACCCGGCGCGGGGCGAAGGCGTCGAGCACGAGCCGGCGCATCGAGGTGTGCTTGGGCGGGTCCTGGTGGAGCAGATGGACCTGGAGCTGCGAGTGCTGCGGCTCGGGCATGATCGACGCGAGGCGGCGCCAATTGTCGTTGCCCAGGCTGTGGTTCTTGCCCAGGCGGGGGTCGTTGAGGGCCGCGTGGGCGGCCCGGTGGCCGGTGACCAGCCAGGCGTGGATGCCGCTCGGGAACTCCACCCGGTGCACCGGCCCGGCCTCGCGCATCCGCCGGTAGAGCGGGTACGGGTCGCGCTTGTACGCCGGGCCGTACAGCGGGACGGGGGAGGGGAGCCGGTCGTACCCGTACGGGCAGCGCGGGGCGTCGTCGTCGGCGGCCGGGGCGGTGGACGTTTCGGTGATCGTGTCGGGGCTCGTGTCGGTCATCTGAGGGGTCCTTCGATGCGGGGCGGTGCGGGGCGATGCGGTGTGTTGTGGCGTGCCGTGGGTGCGGGCGACGCGGGGCGGTGTCGTGCGGGGTGGTCAGGCCTCGGGGCGGCGGTGCAGGGCGAGCAGGGCGACGGCGGTGGCCGCGACCAGGGCGGCCAGGGCGATCCCGGCGCGCGTCCCGGTGGTGTCGTGGGGCGCGGCGAGAGCGGCGGCGGTGCCGAGGGCCGGGCCGAGCGCGAAGCCGAGGCTGCGGGCGAGTTGGACGGCGGAGCCGGCGGTGGCGAGCTTCCCGGGCGGGGAGGAGGTCATCACCAGGGCCTGGGTGGGGCCGCCGTTGAGGCCCATCCCGGCGCCGGCGAGGGCGAGTCGCGCGGCGATGTCGAGGGCGGACCAGCTCGGGTCCAGCGGGGCGAGCAGGGCCAGGCCGAGGGCGGTGACGGCGGCACCGGTGAGCGCGGTCGGGCGGGCGCCCCAGCGGTCGGCCAGCCGGCCGCCGACCCGGCCGGCCAGCACCATGCCGAGCGGGAACGCCAGCATGGTGAGTGCGGTGGCGGTGGCGCTCTCGCCCCGGGGTCCGCGCAGGTGCTGGGCGAGCAGGTAGTGGCAGGCCGCGAAGCCGGCGGCGAGGGCCAGCACCGAGGCGTTGGCCCCGGCGGTCCCGGCGGCCCGAAGCACCTCGGCCACCGGCCGGCCGCCCGGGCGGCGCAGCCAGAGCAGCACCAGCGGTACGGCGGGCAGGGCGAGCAGCAGCCACAGCGGCGTCCGTGGGGCCAGGGTGAGCCCGAGCAGGGTGGCGGCCACGGCGGCGCCGATCAGCGCGGCGTCGCCGAGTGAGGACCGGTCGGGCGGTCGCAGCCCGCCGCGGTGCGGGGCGTGGCGCCGCACGATCAGGACGGCGGCCAGGCAGACCGGCAGCTTGACGAGGAAGATCGCCCGCCAGCCCAGGTGGTCGAGCAGCAGCCCGCCGAGCACCGGCCCGGTGACGGCGCCGAGCGGACCGAGCGTCGCGGGCACGCTCATCGCCCGGCCGCGCAGCTCGGGCCGGACGGAGGTGGCGGCGAGCACCGGCATCAGGACGAAGAGCACGGCTCCGAAGGCGCCCTGGAACAGCCGTGCCGCGATCAGCCACCCGGCCCACGGGGCGCAGGCCGCCAGCACGCTGCACAGGGCGAAGCAGCCGACGGCGAGCAGTAGGGCCGAGCGGGTGCCGACCTGGTCCAGCCATCGCCCGGCGGGCAACAGCAGCGCGACGAGCGGGAGTTGGTACCCAAGGGCGGCCCACTGGGCGACCCCGGGGGAGACGTGCAGGCCGGCTGAGATGTCGGTGAGCGCGAGGTTGACCACGTTCATGTCGAGCATCGCGACGAAGGACAGCAGGCCGGCGGCCACCACCAGGCTCCAGCGGTCCACCGGCTCGCGCTGATCGTTCGTCAGATTTTGGGTGGTCGGGGGTGGTTGCACTGTCATGAAGTCCCTCCGTCTCCCGTGCTGCCGGACCGGACGCCGCCTCGGCGGCGGGGTCCGGTACAGCAGTCGGTGGCGCAGGGGCTCCGGTTCCGAACACCTGGGGGATTTCTTGCGGGAGTGTGGTGCGGACGGTCGACGGGTGACAACTTTCAGCGGACAGATGACAGATTTCGAAATCTGTCATCTGTCCGCTGTCGGTTGTTCGCCGTCGGCTGCCGATCGTTCGCAGCCCGCCCGCCGACGGCCCGTCGTCCTCCCACCGCTCAGCAGGCGGTCGCGAGTTCCCCGGCCTCGGCGGCGCGCAGGCGGGCCACCAGTTCCTCCCGGGCGCGGGCGACCCGGGAGCGGACCGTTCCGACGGGGCAGCCGGCGACCTCGGCCGCCTCGGCATAGCTCAGGCCGACCACCTGGGTCAGCACGAAGGCCTCCCGCCGCTGGGCGGGCACCCGGTCGAGCAGATCGCCGAGCGCGATGCCGTCCTCGAACCCGGCCGTCGGTGTGCCACTCTGCCGCTCCGCCGCTTCCTGCCAGTCCGGCAGTGCCGCGCAGCGGGGCCGGGCGGCGGCCATCCGGTACCGGTCGATCACCGCGCGCCGGGCGATCGACAGCAGCCAGGTCCGGGCCGAGGAGCGCCCCGCGAACGCGGGCAGGCCGCGCAGGGCGCGCAGGAAGGTCTCCTGGGCGAGGTCGTCGGCGGACTGCACGTCGGTCAGGTGGGCGACGAAGCGCCAGACGTCCCGCTGGGTCGCCCGGACGAAGGCCTCGACGTCGGCCGCCCGTCCGGAGCGGGCGGTCAGTGCCAGTGCGGTGAGCTGGTCGTCATCCACGGTGGCCCCCCACCCGGCCGGTCCCGGCATCACAGCCGTGCGGGACGATGGTCATATGAGATGCGCGCAGTTTCGGACAGCTCTGTCCGCCCGGCTCGACGGCGAACCGAGCGGCCTGCCGGAGGCCCGGCTGGACAAGCACGTCGCGCGCTGCCACGGCTGCCGGGAGTGGCTGGCCCGGGCCGAACAGCTGCGCGCTCGGGTGCGGGCGGGCGCTGCCGACGGGCCCTCGCCCGAGTGGTCGGCCCGGCTGCTGGCCGGCCTCGGCGAGGACCGGCCGGGAGATCGTGCTCCGAACGGTCCGCAGGCCGCCGAGAGGTAGACGCGGCCACGGCGCCCGGAGGGGCGGGAACGGCGGGACGGGGGCGCCGGCCGGAGCTGGTGCGCCGTCGAAGTGAGGCATGGGAAGGTCCCGAGGGGAAGGCGGGGGCGGCACCGCGCAGCGCGGCACCGTCGGCGTCCGGGGGCAGCCGCGCGGCACGCCGGCCCTGAGGGGGCACGGCGGCGGACGCGGGCCCGCGCCCTGGCGGCACGACGGCACAAGCTTGGCCGTACGGCAGGGCGACCTGCCCGTCGCGAGAGCCCCGATGGCCGGGAGGCGGCCGGGGTGAGAAGGGTGCGGCGGGCGCGTCAGCAGGCGAGGGCGAACGCCGGCGGCCCACGCCGGACCACAGCATGCGTGAGCAGCACCGACCGGGGCGGCCGGGCCCGGTCGTCGACCGGGCGGGGCGGTGCCGGGGCCCGGTGGCCGAAGGGGCGCGCGAACAGCGCCAGCAGCGGGAGCAGCAGGGCCCCCGCGACCACCGAGCCGAGCGCGCCGAGCAGTTCGAAGAGCCGGACCAGTGCCGCGTCGCCGCGCCAGAGCAGGAGCGCACACGCCAGCGCAGCGAGCACGTGGGCGGCGGTCATCCCCGGCGACATGCCGTGGGACATCCCGTGCGCCATGTCGTGCGCCGGTCCCTGCGTCGACCCGCCGACCAGAACCTGCGCCGCGTCGTACGACCCGTCACCGTGGAACGTTCCGTCCGGCATCGTGTGCGGCCCCGTGGGCATGCCGGTCGTGCCTGCCATCCCGGTCGTCCCGGACAGGTCGGGGTGCACGGCCGTCGGGCCCGGTGCCCCGTGGTGCGTTCCCGCCGTCGGCCGCAGGCTGCCGGTGAGCGGCGGGACGTCCGGGTCGATGCCGGCCATCCGTGCCAGCTCGACCGGGGAGAGCCCGCCGGGCGCCCGGTCCGGGTTGCAGAGCAGGAGGGCGGCCCAGTCCGTGGCGGCGAGTCGGCCGAGGCCGCCGCCCCCTCGGGAGAGCGCCCCGGCCTGTTCGAACAGCTGGTGCAGCGCGGTCTGCGCCACGACCATCCAGAGGCTGATCACCCCGAGTCCGCGCCGCTTTCCGGCGAGCAGCCAGGTCAGCCCGAGGACCGCCCCGAACCCACCGGCCAGCACCCTCGGCGAGACCCCGGGCCCGGCCATGGCGACGTGCGCGGTGGCGGCCATCGCTACGCACAGCGCGGCGAAGACGACGGCGCGCAGCAGGCGGATCCGGTCGGTCATCACGATGGCACTCATCGTCGCACCCACCCTGCCCGGCCCGTACCGCACCCTCCGGTCATGGCCGGTTCTGTGCCGTGAGACCATGCCCGGCCGCTCGCCCCGTGGCCCGCCGGACCGCTGCCCGGACCGCTGCCCGGCCCGGCCCATCGGCCCGGCGCGCCGAACCGAGCCATCACTCGTACGACCATCGGGGCGGTTTGACAGCGCGCATTCCATACTCACTTAATGTGCAGCACCCAGTACGGTGCGTATCGGGACGACGTCGTTCAGAAGCAGGGAGGTCCGGCCTTGGAGACCCCGACGGATACCTCGGCGCCCATTGCCGACAGTGCCGAGTCCGCTGCCCCCACGGAGCCGACCGTCCCGCAGCAGGCGACGGCCCCGAGAGGGGCGGCGCCGACCGAGGCGGCTCCGGCCGAAGCCGAGGAACCCGCTGAGCGGGCCGAAGCCGCCGAGCCGGCCGCAACCGCCGAACCTGCTGAATCCGCCGCCCCCGCCGAGGCGACCGAACCTGCCGAGCGCGCCGAGGCCGCCGAGCAGAACGAGGCCGCCGAACAGCCCGAGGCCGCTGCCCCCGCCGAACCCGCCGAGCAAACCGACTCGCCGGAGGCCGCCGACCCCGCCGCCCCCGCGGACGCGGCCGAGCCCTCCACTCCGCCCGGCTCCGCGGACGCGGCCGAGTCCCCCGCCCTGGCCGAGGCCCTTGCCGCGCCCGGGTCCACAGACCTCGCCGACGCCCGCTTCTGGCAGTTGCCGGCCCCCGACCGCGCCGCCGCCTTCGCCGAGCTGCGCAGCCGCCCCGCCCCGGTGTTCTTCGGCGACCGCGCCTCCGGCCGGGGCTTCCATGCCCTGGTCCGCCACGCCGACGTGGTCGAGGCCAGTCGCACCCCCGCCGTCTTCCTCAGCGGTCCCGGCGTGACCACCCCCGTCCCGGCACGCTGGGTCCGGCTGCTGTTCGGCGACTCGATGGTCAACCTGGACGATCCCCGTCACGCCCAGCTGCGCCGGATCGTCTCGCGGGCGTTCACGCCGCGGCTGCTCGACCGGGTCGAGGAGGACGTCCGGCGGATCAGCACCGAGCTGGTCGACCGGATCGAGCGGGAGCGGCCGGAGGACTTCGTGACCGCGGTCGCCGCCGAGCTCCCGTTCCAGGTGATCTGCACCATGATGGGCATCCCGGAGCGGCCGCGCCGCACCATCCTCGACCTGGTCAACCGCACCTCCGAGGACATCGGGGTGGCCCGACCGCTGCGCCGCCGCCTGCGGGTGCCCGGGCGCGGGCTGCGGGCGCTCGCCCGGATGCAGGGCATCGTCGCCGGGATCGGCCGCCGGCGCCGACGCCGGCCGGAGGAGGACCTGATCTCCGCGCTGGTCACCGCCGACGTGGACGGCCGTCGGCTCACCGGGCGCGAGCTCGGCGCCTTCTTCAGCCTGCTGCTGGTCGCCGGGGTCGAGACCACCCGCAACGCGCTGGCCCACGGCCTGCACCTGCTGACCGTCCATCCCGAGCAGCGCGCCCTGCTGCTCGCCGACCTCGACGGGCTGCTCGGCGGCGCGGTGGACGAGATGGTCCGCCACTCCACGCCGATCATCCAGTTCAACCGGACCCTCGCCGTCGACCACGAACTGGGCGGACCCGGCGGATCGTTGCTGCGCGCGGGCGAGAAGGTCGCGCTGTTCTACGGCTCGGCCAACCGCGACGAGGAGGTCTTCCCCGACCCGGACGCCTTCGACATCACCCGCACGCCCAACCCCCACCTCGGCTTCGGCGGCGGCGGTCCGCACTACTGCCTCGGCGCGCACCTGGCCCGGCAGGAGATGACGGCGCTGTTCCGGGAGCTGTTCACCCGCCTGCCCGAGGTGCGGTCGGTCGGCGAGCCGCAGCTCGTGCCGTCCAGCTTCGACCACCGGGTCCGCTCGCTGCGCTTCACCTTCTGAGCCCCGGGCGACCCCGACCCGTCCGTCAGGTCGACCTGGACCTTCAGGCCGACCTGGACCTTCGGGCCGACCTGGACCTTCGGGCCGACCCGAACCCTCCGATCGATCCGACCCCCTGGAGCGGCCGGCGCTCCCGCACCCGGCTAATCGGTCGCCTCCCAGACCGCGTGGTCGTGCGCGAACAGCACGCGGTGCGGCTCGTGCTCCGCCATCCGGTCGAGCCAGGCCCGGTACTCGGGCAGCGGTGCGGCCAGGCCCTCGCGCGCCGCCCGCCGGGCGAGCACCGCCTGCCCGTACTGGGAGGCGAAGTCGTACGCCTGCCCGGCCAGCAGGACCGGGCCGCCGCCCGGGCGGTCGATCAGCAGTGACTGGTGGCCCCCGGTGTGGCCGGGCGTGGGCAGCACCCGCACGCCCGGCCAGACCTCGGCCTCGCCGTCGAGCTCGCGGTACTCGGCGCCGGGGAAGTCGACCAGTGCGTCGATGGTGTACCCGCCGCGCCGGGCGGTGGCCAGCTCCTCCGCCTGGACCAGGACGGGGGTGCCGGCGAACAGCGGGTTGCCGCCGCAGTGGTCGAAGTGCAGGTGGCAGTTGACTACCAGGTCGATGTCGTCGACGGCGACCCCGGCCGCGGCGAGCGCCTCCGGCAGCGGGCGGCGGACCGGGCGGTAGTGCGCCTCGGTCTCCGGCTCGCCGCCACCGATCCCGGTGTCGAACAGCAGCAGCCCCTCCGGACGCCGGACCAGGTACGCGAGCACC
>NZ_JBIVVI010000312.1:0-8046 GCF_044757675.1 Kitasatospora sp. NPDC091257 | reverse complement strand
CCCCAGGCACCCGAACACGATCAGGAAAACCCCCCCGGCCCCCGCCCCGATCCGCCACACCATGGCGAGACGGCGGTCGACGGGCTTCAGCGTGTCTTGCAGCTTCATGGCGACCTCCAGAGCTCGGCCATGGTCTAGCTGTAGGGATGGAGCTTCTCCATGTGCGGGGTCTCGTGCATGTAGAGCGAGCCGCACTGCTGGCAGCAGCGCAACCCGGTGCCCCACTCCTCCTCGGGCCGCGTCTCGGCGTCGTCGGGCATGTCCCGGCCGCAGAGCGCCACCGACAGGTCCTCGTCCCGCACCACGTGCCAGGACTTGACTCCGCCGGCCGCCCCCTGCGGGCCGTACTCCGCGCGAAGTTTGTGCGTCATGCCCTCCATGGTCGCTCGGCGACCGCCCGCCCGCTACTCGCCCGCCGGGGCCCCGGCGCCCTCGGTGCGGCGGACGGGGGCGGCGACCATGGAGCCGATCCGGTTGCGGCGGCCGGCCGAGGACTCGGCGGTCAGCAGGATGCCGGTCAGGCCGCCCCCCACCGGCTCGGGCAGCGGGATCTCGCAGGACGAGCCGGGGATCGGCACCCGGCCCAGGTGCTTGGCCAGCAGGCCGCCGACGGTCTCGACGTCCTCGTCCTCCAGCTCGAAGCCGAACAGCTCGCCCAGGTCCTCCACCGGCAGCCGGGCGGTGATCCGGTACGAGCCGTCGCCGAGGTCCTCCACCGGGGCGATCTCCCGGTCGTACTCGTCGGTGATCTCGCCGACGATCTCCTCCAGGATGTCCTCGATGGTGACCAGCCCGGCCGTGCCGCCGTACTCGTCGATCACGATCGCCACGTGCGAGCGGCGCTGCTGCATCTCGCGCAGCAGGTCGCCGGCCGGCTTGGAGTCGGGGACGAAGACGGCCGGGCGCATCACCGCGCCGACCTCCTCGGACTCCGCGTTCCGGTTGATGTGGGTACGCCGCACCAGGTCCTTGAGGTAGACGATGCCGACCACGTCGTCCTCGTTGTCGCCGACCACCGGGATGCGCGAGAAGCCGGAGCGCAGCGCCAGGGTGAGCGCCTGCCGGACGGTCTTGTGCCGCTCGATCATCACCAGGTCGGTGCGCGGCACCATCACCTCGCGCACGATGGTGTCGCCCAGCTCGAAGACCGAGTGCACCATCCGGCGCTCCTCGTCCTCGATCAGGTCGTCCTTCCCGGCGAGGTCCACCAGGGCCCGCAGCTCCGCCTCCGAGGCGAACGGACCCTCCCGGTAGCCCTTGCCCGGGGTCAGCGCGTTGCCGAGCAGGATCAGCAGCCGCGGGATCGGGCCCAGCACCGCGGCCAGCGGCAGCAGGACGAAGGAGGCCGCGGTCGCGGTGGTGATCGGGTGCTGGCGCCCGATCGTGCGCGGCGAGACCCCCACCGCGACGAAGGACACCAGCACCATCACGCCGAACGCCAGCAGCACGGCCTGCCAGGTCGGGCTGACGTTGCGCACGCACACCACGGTGACCAGGACGGCCGCCGCCATCTCGCTGGCCACCCGGATCAGGGTGGCCAGGTTGAGGTAGCGGATCGGGTCGGAGGCGACGGTCAGCAGCCGCGCGGAGCCGCGCCGGCCGCTGCGCACCGCCTCCTCCGCCCGGAACCGGGAGACCCGGGAGATGCCCGCCTCGGCGCACGCGGCCAGCCAGCCGAGCACGACGAGCAGCACGGCACCGAGGATGAAGCTCGTACTCTCACCACTCACAGGGGTTCGGGCTCCGCGCTCAGTGGGTGGTGGGGGCCGGGGAGATGCCGCCGAGGCCGCGGCCCGCCCGCCAGTCGTCCAGGATGCGCTTCTGGAGGGCGAACATCTCCTCCTCTTCCTCCGGCTCCTCGTGGTCGTAGCCGAGGACGTGCAGCACCCCGTGCACGGTGAGCAGTTGCAGCTCCTCGTCCATCGAGTGCTTGGAGGGGGCGGCCTGGCCCTGCTGCTCGGCGACCTCGGGGCAGAGCACGATGTCGCCGAGCAGGCCCTGCGGCAGCTCCTCGCCCTCCTTGCCGGGACGCAGCTCGTCCATCGGGAAGGACATCACGTCGGTGGGCCCGGGCAGGTCCATCCACTGGATGTGCAGCTCCTCCATCGCCGCACCGTCCACCAGGATCACGGACAGTTCTGACTGCGGGTGGATCCGCATCTTGTCCAGGGCGAAGCGGGCGACGTCGAGGATGGACTCCTCGTCGGCTTCCCAACCGGACTCGTTGGCGATGTCGATCGACATGACGGGCTGTGTGCTCAGCTTTCGGTGCGATGGGACTGTCGGGGAGCGCGGGGCGCGGTGGCCTTGCCGGGGCGCCGCTGGGCGGGCTTGCGGGGAGCCGGGGAGCCGTCCTCGGCCTCCTGCCGGGCGTCCCAGCGCTCGTAGGCGTCCACGATCCGGCCGACCAGCTTGTGGCGGACCACGTCGGTGCTGGTGAGGACGGAGAAGTGGATGTCGGGCACGTCGGCCAGGATCTCCTGGACGACCTTGAGTCCGCTGCGGGTGCCGCCCGGGAGGTCGACCTGGCTGGTGTCGCCGGTGACCACCACCCGGGAGTTGAACCCGAGGCGGGTGAGGAACATCTTCATCTGCTCGGGCGAGGTGTTCTGGGCCTCGTCGAGGATGATGAAGGCGTCGTTGAGGGTGCGGCCGCGCATGTACGCGAGCGGGGCGACCTCGATGGTGCCGGCCGCCATCAGGCGCGGGATGGAGTCCGGGTCCATCATGTCGTGCAGCGCGTCGTACAGCGGGCGCAGGTACGGGTCGATCTTCTCGTAGAGGGTGCCGGGCAGGAAGCCCAGCCGCTCCCCCGCCTCGACCGCCGGGCGGGTCAGGATGATCCGGTTGACCTCCTTGGCCTGGAGGGCCTGGACGGCCTTGGCCATCGCCAGGTAGGTCTTGCCGGTGCCGGCCGGTCCGAGGCCGAAGACGATCGTGTGCTTGTCGATCGCGTCGACGTAGCGCTGCTGGTTGAGGGTCTTCGGGCGGATCGTGCGGCCCCGGTTGGACAGGATGTTCGCGGTGAACACCTGGGAGGGCGCCGGGCTGTCCGGGTCCCGGTCCTGGCTGCGGAGCATGGCGATGGAGCGCTCCACGGAGTCCTCCGTCAGGGGCTGGCCGGTGCGCAGCACCAGCATCATCTCGTTGAAGAGCCGCTGCACGAGGGCGACCTCGGCCCGGGCTCCGGTGGCGGTCACCTCGTTGCCGCGGACGTGGATGTCGGCGGCGGGGAAGCCCTGCTCGATCACGCGCAGCAGCGAGTCCGCGGTGCCGAGCAGGGTGACCATCGGGTGCTTCTCGGGGATGACGATCCGGGCGCTGACGCGGACGTCGTCGGCCGGTTCGGGGCGCGACTGTCCGTTGGTACGGGTCTGCGATGTGTCACTCATAGGTCGGCGCTGGGGCCTGCCTCATCCCATCCGTGGTCTCGGGTGCCGCTCGGTGTCTCCGGGGCACCAGGGTACGCCGCGAGCGTGATCGCCGTGGCGGGCGGCGGGGCCGCACCCGACGATGCTGCGGCAGATCGGAGGCCGATGCGAGCGTATTTTTCCCGCCGGCCGCGGCTCGGTGGTTCCCGGGCCGGTCACGACGGGCGGCGGGCCGGGACGGGCACCCGGTCGAGGTCGGCGGCCAGCACCAGTTCCCCGTCGAAGTGCTTGCGGGCGTCGGCCAGGTGCTGGCCGAGGTCCGGGTAGCGCTGCGAGAAGTGGGTCAGCACCAGGGTGCGCACCCCGGCCTCGGCGGCGACCTTGGCGGCCTGCCCGGCGGTGAGGTGGCCGTGCTCCTCCGCGAGGCGGACGTCGGCGTCGGTGAACGTCGCCTCGACGACCAGCAGGTCGGCGCCCTCGGCGAGGGTGTGCACGCCCTCGCACAGGCGGGTGTCCATCACGAAGGCGAACTTCTGGCCCGGCCGCGGCTCGCTGACCTCGCCCAGCGTGACGGTGCGGCCGTCCACCTCGATCGCGCCCTCGTGCTGGAGCCGGCCGACCGCCGGGCCGCGCACGCCGAGCTCGGCGAGCCGCTGCGGCACCAGGCGGCGGCCGTCCGGCTCGGACAGCCGGTAGCCGAAGGACTCCACCGGGTGGTCCAGCCGGACGGCGTCCAGCGCGAAGCGGGCGCCGGGCGCGGGCAGCGGACCGGGCTCGTCGATCGGGCGGGGCCGCAGCACGGCCGTCTCGTGGTAGGCGGTGGAGTGCCGCAGCCGCTCGAAGTAGACCTCGCCGGAGGCCGGGAAGTAGACGTCGACGGGGTGCGGGACCCGGTCGAGGTTGATCCGCTGGATCACCCCGGCGAGGCCCAGGCAGTGGTCCCCGTGGAAGTGGGTGACGGCGATCCGGGTGATCTGGGTGGCCGTGACCCCGGCGTGCAGCATCTGGCGCTGGGTGCCCTCGCCGGGGTCGAACAGCAGGCCCTCGCCGTCCCAGCGCAGCAGGTAGCCGTTGTGGTTGCGGTGCCGGGTGGGCACCTGGCTGGCGGTGCCGAGGACGACGAGTTCGCGCTGGGACACCTGCGGTCAGACCATGCTCTCGGTCATCTTCGCCCCGCCGAGCACGTGGACGTGCGCGTGGAAGACGGTCTGTCCGGCGCCCGCACCGGTGTTGAAGATCAGCCGGTAGTCCTCGATGCCCTCGTCCCTGGCCACCGCGCCCGCCTCGGCGAGCAGTTCGCCGGCGATCTCCGGCTCGGCGGCGGCCAGCGCGGCCGCGTTCGGGTAGTGCGCGTGCGGGACCACCAGCACGTGCACGGGCGCCTTGGGGGCGATGTCGCGGAAGGCGAGGGTGCGCTCGGTCTTGCGCACCACGGTCGCCGGGATCTCGCCCGCCACGATCTTGCAGAACAGGCAGTCGGGCTGCGGCTCGCCGGCCATGGTTCCCTCCTCGGGATCGGTACGTCGGGTGGTGGGGCCGTACGGGCGCAGCCTAGCCGAGCGGGGCGACGGCCTGCTGGTACTCCTGGAGGTGCTTCCGGCGCACCGAGCGCATGCCGACGATGTCGCCCTCGTCCGTGTCGAAGTCCTCGGTGAGGAAGGAGACCGCGAGGATGACGAAACCGATCAGCCAGCGCCTGGTGAGCCGCCAGGTGTTGGGCCGCATCACGCCCTTGCGGCGCACCACCCGCATCGCCATGATCCCCTTGCCGACGCTGAAGCCGGTCAGCCGGGCGAGCACCACCTGGTTGAGGAAGGACGCGGCCAGGCCGACGACCAGCAGCGCCACGAAGTAGGGCACCACCGGTCCGCTCTGCACGGCGTGGCCGGCCGCGTGCCCGGCCCTCGGGCGGCTCGCGGCGTTGGCGGCGACGAAGCCGAGGCCGATCGCGAACAGCCAGTCCAGCACGATCGCCAGGAACCGCCGGCCGCCGCCCGCCTCCTTGGGGCAGGGCGGCAGCGCCCGCCGCGGCTGCTCGCTCCGCGGGTAGGGGTCCGGGTACGGCTGCGGGTACGCCTGCGGGGCGTGTCCCTGCGGCGGGTACGGCTGCGCCGGCGGCTGCTGGTACGGCTGTGCCGGCGGGTACGGCTGCGGCGCGGCGTACCCCTGCGGCGGGTACGGCTGCGGCGGGTACGGCTGTGCCGGCGGCTGCTGGTACGGCTGCGCCGACGGATGGGGCTGCGGCTGCTGTGCGTAAGGATTCTGGCCGTACTGCGGCGGCGGGTAGCCCTGCGCCATGTGGTTCCCCCGTGAGCTGTGGATCAAGAAACAGCCCCGCATCCTACCCACGCCCCCGCACCCCGGAGCGGGAAGCCGGCCGGTACGGCCTCCCGCTCCGGGGGCGGAGCCCCGCTACCGCCAGGGCAGCGGCGGCGCCGTACGGGCCGGGGTCTCGGCGAGCCGCTCCAGGGCGAGCCGGACGCCCTCGGCCAGCTGGGGGTCCTCGCCGGCCGCCCAGTGGTGCGGGGCGAACGGCACCTCGACGTCCGGGTCGACGCCGTGGTTCTCCAGACCCCAGCCGTAGTTCTCCAGCCAGAGCGCGTACTTGGGCTGGGTGACCAGGGTGCCGTCGACCAGCCGGTAGCGGCTGTCGATGCCGATCACCCCGCCCCAGGTGCGGGTGCCGACCACCGGGCCGATGCCGAGCGCCTGGACGGCGGCGTTGACCACGTCGCCGTCCGAGCCGGTGAACTCGTCGGCGAGCGCGACCACCGGACCGCGCGGGGCGTCCGCCGGGTAGGGCACCGGGTGGTCGGTGTCCCGGATGACGTCCCAGCCGATGATCCGGCGGGCCAGCTTCTCGATCACCAGCTGCGAGGTGTGGCCGCCCCGGTTCCCCCGGACGTCGACGACCAGGCCCTCCCTGGCCATCTCGCTGCTCAGGTCGCGGTGCAGCTGGGCCCAGCCGGCCGTCTGCATGTCGGGCAGGTGCAGGTAGCCCAGCCGCCCGCCGGACAGCTCGCGCACCGCGGCCCGCCGCCCGGCCACCCAGTCGTGGTAGCGCAGCGCCTCCTCGTCGGCGAGCGGGACGACCACCGGGTGGCGCCGGTCGGTGCCGTCCTTCCCGGCCACGGTCAGCTCGACCGGCTGGCCCGCCGTGCCGGCCAGCAGCGGGGCCGGGCCGGTGACCGGGTCCACCGGGCGGCCGTTGACGGCCAGCACCGCGTCGCCCGGGCGGACCGCCGCGCCGGGCGCGGCCAGCGGCGAGCGGGCCCTGGGGTCGGAGGACTCCCCGGGCAGGATCCGGGCGATCCGCCACTGCTCGCCGTCCCGGACCAGGTCGGCGCCGAGCAGGCCCTGGCGCCGGGCGGGCTCGGTGTACCGGCCGTAGGGCATCACGTAGGCGTGCGAGGTGCCCAGTTCGCCGTGCACCTCCCAGAGCAGGTCGACCAGTTCGTCGTGCGAGCCGACCCGCTCGACCAGCGGCCGGTAGCGCTCCAGCACCCCGTCCCAGTCGACGCCGGAGAGGTCGGGGCGCCAGAAGTTGTCCCGCATCAGCCGGCCGTTCTCGGCGTACATCTGCCGCCACTCGGCGGCCGGGTCGACGGTCACCCGCAGCCGGGCGAGGTCGACGGTGGTCTCCTCGTCGTCGCCGCCCTTGTGGTCGGCCGGGACGACCCGCAGCTCGCCCTCGTCCAGCACGGCCGCCCGGGTGCCGTCCGCGCTGACCGAGAAGTCGTCCAGGCCGTGCACCAGCTGCTCGACCCGGCGCTTCCTCAGGTCGAAGCGCTCCAGCACCGGGCGGGGCCGGTCGTCGTCCAACGAGGCGGCCTCGTCGCCGAGTTCGCCCATCAGCGGGGCCCTGGTCCAGAGCACGCCGTCCTTGGCGGCGGCCAGGTCCTCGAAGCGGCCGCCCTCGACCGGGAAGGGGACGATCCGGTCGGCGATGCCGTCCAGGTCCACCCTGGTCACCGGCGCGGCGTCGGCCGCCGCCTCCTCGCCGTCCGCCTTCCGGGCCTTCGGCTCGTCCTCCTCCCCACCGAGCGGGCGCCCGGCCCGCTGCGGCCCGAACGGGGAGGGCGTGTCGGCGGCCAGCGTGACCAGGTAGGGGCGGCAGCCGTTCGGGAAGGACAGGTCGAAGACGTGCGCGTCGTAGACCGGGTCGAAGTTGCGCACCGACAGGAAGGCCAGGTAGCGCCCGTCCGCGGTGAAGGAGGGCGAGGTGTCCACGAAGCGCGGCTGGGTGACCTCGCCGACCGTCCGGGTGGCCAGGTTGGCCAGCACGATCTGGCGCAGCGAGTGGGGGCCCATCCCGCGCACCGGGCGCGACCAGGCCAGCCAGGCCGAATCCGGGCTGAAGGCCGGCCCGCCGGCCTCTCCGTCGGCGCTGCGGTCCAGCTCGTGCACGGCGCCGTCGGCCAGCGAGACCAGCAGCACCCGGCCGTCGTGCACGCCGAGCGCGGCCTGCTTGCCGTCCGGCGAGACCACCAGCGAGTTGACCCGGCCGAGCTGCCCGGCGGCCAGCCGGCGGCGCTCGGCGCCGTGCAGGTCGGGGGCGAACTCCAGGGCGTCCTCGCCCTCGGCGTCGGACACCCACAGCACGCCCTGGGTGCCGTCCTCGCCCGGCACCACCCGGACCAGCCGCCCGCGCACGCCCGGGGTCTCGTCCAGCACC
>NZ_JBIVVI010000311.1:0-8050 GCF_044757675.1 Kitasatospora sp. NPDC091257 | reverse complement strand
CGCCCCCTCCAGATCGGCCAGCCGCCGTCGGCTGGTCACCAGCAGCCTGCTGCCCCCACTACCCGGTATCAGCGGCCGCACCTGCGCGGCGCTGGAGGCGTTGTCGAGTACCACCAGCAGACGGCGGCCCGCGGTGAGCGAGCGGTAGAGGCTCTCCCGTTCCGACTCCTCCTCGGGTATCTCGTCCCGGGGCACACCGAGGTCCGCCAGGAACCGCGGCAGCACCGCCCGGGCGGTCAGCGGCTGTGCGGCTCCGCCGAGATCCGCGTAGAGCTGGCCGTGCACCGAGGAACCGCGCACGGCGTGCGCCGCTTGCAGGGCCAGCGCGCTCTTGCCGACACCGCCCCGGCCGGTCACCACCGCCGTCGCCACCATGCCCGCGGGCATCGTGCCGGTCGTGAGGAAGTGCTGCAGCCGCGCCAGTGCACCGGAGCGGGCCGACAGTGGCAGCGGCACCGAGGGCAGCTGCGCCGGGCTCGGCCAGCAGGACCTTTCCCAGGAGGCGGCCGGCGCCGGCGCGACGGCCGCCTCCTGGGCCTTCGCGGTCTGCTCCAGCGGGTCGGGCGCGCGGGGCCGGTCGTGGGCCGAGAGGATGTGCCGGTGGACGTCGCGCAGATCGGTGCTCGGCTCGGCGCCGAGCTGCTCGACGAGCAGCGCCCGGGTGTGCTGGTAGAGGTCCAGGGCCTCCGACTGCCGTCCCGAGCGGCCCAGCGCCAGCATCAGCTTGCCCACCAGGGCCTCGCGCAAGGGGTGCCTGCGCACCAGCCGTACCAGCTCCGGCACGACCTCGGCGTGCCGCAGCAGCGCCAGCTCCGCGTCGAACCGCATCTCCATGGTCTGCAGGCGAAGCTCCTGGAGGTAGCGGCCCTCCACATCGCGCAGCGTCTGCGACGGGATGTCCGCCAGCGGCTCCTCGCGCCACAGGGCGAGCGCCTCGGCCAGCTCGGCGGAGGAACCTTCCAGGTCTCCGCGCTCGGCCAGCTCCGCCGCGCGCCGGCGATGGGCCGTGAACTGCCCGAGATCGCTCTCGTGCTCGCCGAGTTCGAGGAGGTAGCCGGGCGCCCGGGTGAGGATCCGGGCGGAGGCGTGCTCGCCCAGCGACTGCCGCAGGCGCATCACATAGGTGCGGACGGTCGCGGCGGCACTCGGCGGCGGGGCGCCGTCCCAGACGTACTCGGCGATCCGGTCGACCGAGATCACCCGGTTGGCGTTGAGGAGGAGGGCTGCCATGACCACGCGTTGCCTCGGCGCCGACACGTGCACCTCGCGCGCGTTCAACCGGACGGAAAGCGGGCCCAGCAACAGGAAGTTCAAGGGGGAGTCCTCTTCATCGCACGACCGGTGGGCAAGACTGCCTCCAGCGTCTTGGGTGACCATGAGCGGGTCAACGCGGTCCTGTCGTATCTAGAGGTATTCCTAGAGCACAGGTCTTGCGCGCATGCCGGGTTTACGCTGCGCGGCACCGTCACAGTGGCCAGGACCAGGCCGCCCACCACGGCCCACCGGCCGCAGGAGCTCGTCGCCGCACACCACGCCGGAACAGCCCCTCGACGATCGCCCTGTTCTCCGGGTGGGCGACATGGAGGTCGCTGACGGCGTACAACCGTGCCATGAGGTGCCCTCGCCCCCTCGCCCGGATCCGCGGTGCGCGGTCCGGCCGGACCGTTGCTGCCGAGTCGGAGCCAAGTAAATCCCACAGGGTTGCTCCGCACTGCAACGTTCTTACCAATCGCCGAAGAAACGGCCGGTTTTGAACCCGGACATGAGTGCCGGATGCGCTCCGATGCGTACTTGCTGACATTCCCGGAGGCATGGCAGGCTGTCATATGCGACGCCCGTGACCCGCCGGTCGTCGCCGATCGGGGATCCCCGTATTAGTGCGTACCGGCCGGCCCACCGGTGCGGCGGGTGTCCGACGTGATCACCACACCCCGCCCGCCGGCACCACGCGGATTTCGCGAAAGGAATGAAAGGCCGACATGACCTCCCTCTCTTTGGACAGCGACCTGTGGTGCCGTCGCTTCCATCCCTCGCCGACGGCCACGCGCCGACTGGTCTGCTTTCCGCATGCCGGCGGCTCGGCGAGTTTCTACTTCCCGGTATCCGCCGCACTGCGCGGTCCGGTGGACGTCCTGGCCGTGCAGTACCCCGGCAGGCAGGACCGCCGGGAGGAACCCGGTGTCCAGGACCTGCACCGGTTGGCCGACGAAGTGTCCGAAGCGCTGCGCCGCTGGGACGACCTCCCCCTGACCTTCTTCGGGCACAGCATGGGTGCGCTCGTCGCCTTCGAGGTGGCCCGGCGGATCGAGCGCACGGGCGGCCGGATCGACCACCTCTTCGTCTCCGGTCGGAAGGGGCCGTCCGCAGACCGGCCCGGGCCCTCCCGCCCACTCGACGACGCGGGCATCGTGGCCGAGGTCAGGGCCATGAGCGGCACCGACGCCCGGCTCCTGGAGGACGAGGAACTGCTGGGGATGGTGATGCCCGTGCTGCGCGGCGACCACCGGGCGCTGGGGGCCTACCGGACCGACCGTGACGCCGCGGTCACCTGCCCGGTCACCGCCGTGGTGGGGGACCAGGACGCCTGGACACCGGTCCCCGAGGCCGGGCACTGGCGCGACCGCACGACGGCCGCGTTCGACCTCAAGGTCTTCCCCGGCGGGCACTTCTACCTCAGCAGCCGGGCGGACGAGGTGACCGGCATGCTCCGCGACCACCTCGCCGGTACGCCGCGCGCCTGAGACCGTCGACAACAGGGAAGGGGGACCGAGGAGTGACACTGTCAGCGACCTCTGAGGAGATCGAGCCCACGCAGCGGCCGCCGCGGTCCGGGCCCGCCGGCGACGCCCGTCCGGCAGTCGGGGGCCCTGCCGGCGGCGCGGGCGTCCGTCGGCTGACCGCCGTGGACGCCCGCATCCTGGAAGGCGTCGCGGTCGGCACCCCGACCGTCCGGCTGGCGGCATCGCTCTATCTGAGCCCGCAGGGCATCGAGTACCGCATCGGGCTGATGATGCGCCGTTTCCAGGCCGCGAACCGGCCGGCTCTGGTCTCCCGGGCGCACTCCCTCGGTGTGCTGAGCGTCGGAGCATGGCCACCCCGCGTCCTCCCGGAATTCCTCGAGTCCCAGCAGAGCGCGGCGCGCACCGCTCCCTGATCTCCCCCGTGGGTTCCCTCCCGGAGGACGGGCCGAAAAATTCATTTTCCGAAATCGGAAAGTTCACTCCGCCGGTGTGCTGTCGGATATGTTCCCAGACCCGGATATCGTATCGATATAGCGCCACGAGACGGGTTCCCGGGTGTCCGGTCTGACGCCGGATTCTGCGGCATTCTGCTGTCGGGCCCACTTCTGCTGCACTACGCTCGGGCCGTACTGGCACCCCTCCGTTCGCTCCGATTCACAGGAGCTGTCATGAGTTCGAGGTGCCTGTTCGGCGGCGTCGGGACCGAGCCGTGCCGACGGTCGTCCTGTGGATGTCGTGGCCGAGCAGGCCGTCGAGGCGGAAGTCGAACCTGCGGGTGCGGGTGGTGGCGAGGGTGAGTCGGTGGTCCACGGCGAGGGCCCAAGCGCGACCGTCACCTCCGACATCCACACCCCGCGGGCCGGGCGACCTGGCCGATCCCGTCCCCATGTGGGGCTGACCCCCAAGACCCCGCCGCTCGGCCGGCTGCGCGCCCTTGTAGTCCTCCCACGTGGCGAACCCCTCCGGTGGCGGCACGACATACCCGAACACCTCGCACCAGAAACGGGCGAGGCGCTCGGGTTCCGCACAGTCGAAGGTGACCTGGAATTGCTTGATCGATGACATCGGCCCACCATGGTGGCGCGCACCGCCCACCGGGACCCCTGGGCGGCCGTTGATCGTTCCGCTTCTGGTCGGGGACGCCGGGCCCGGTGGTGGGATCAGGCCGTGCGCTTCAGGTAGGCCTCGATCTCGTCGGCGGCGCGGGTGGCACCGCCCGCTTCCCGGGTGAGCCGCTGCGCCTCGGCGCCCCGCTCCTGCACGGCCGCGTCGGCGGCCACCTCGGTGATCGCGGCCCGCAGCAGGCTCACGTCGGCCTCCGCCGGCAGCAGTTCCCGGCCGAGGCCCAGCTCGGCCACCCGCGCGGTGTTGGCCGCGACGTCCGGCCAGGACGGCACTCCGAGTATCGGGCAGCCGGCGTCCAGGGACTCCAGCACGCCGCCCATGCCGCCGTGGGTGATCACCAGCCGGGCGTGCCGGAGCACCGCCAGGTGCGAGACCCAGCGGTGGACCTCGACGTTGTCCGGCAGCGGATCGAGGTCGGCCGGGTCCATCCCCTCGCCGACCGAGATGACGGCGTGCCAGGGCAGCTCGGCGAAGGCGTCCACGCACAGCCGGAAGAACTCCGGATGCTTGTTGTGCACGGTCCCCATCGAGACCAGCGCCACCGGCAGGCCGCTCGCCGGGGGCTGCCACTCCCCCAGGAAGGAGCGGTCCGTGAGGCACGGCCCGACGAAGGCGAAGCGCTCGTCGAAGCTTTCGCCGTGCGGCTGGAAGAACCGCGGCACGTGGACGAGGTTGAGGCTCTCGGTGCGCATCATGAACTCGTGCGCCGGCTCGTCGATGCCGTGCGAGGCCAGCAACTCGGCCATCCGGACGCCGAATTCGACCATCACCTCCTCGGTGAGCGGGACCGCGCCGTCCGCCTCCATCATCTGCTGCACGAAGGAGTAGGCGTCGTTGGAGGCGAAGAACGGCGTCGACTGGACGGCCGGGAGCCCCCAGGTGTGGGCCAGTATCCGGCCGGCCTGGAAGGCCACGGCGTCGTAGACCACCGCGTCGGGCCTGGCGTCGCCGAACCACTCCTGGACCGCGCGCAGGATGGCGATGTTCTCGTCCAGGAAGATCAGCGGGGTGCGCCCGTTCTCGGGACCGCCCACGCTGCCCAGCGGCTGGGTGGAGTCGTAGCGCAGGTGTTCGGCGCCGACCTCGGCCAGGGCCTGGGCGAAGTCGTCGACGGCCGCGTAGGTGACCCGGTGCCCGCGGCGTACCAGTTCACCGACGACCGCCAGAGTGGGGAAGACATGGCCGTGGGCCGGGATGTTGACCATCAGGATGTGGCTCACTGCTACTCCGTCGGTATCGGGAAGAGGAACGAGGGAAGAGGGAGGCACGAAGCGCGATTCGGGAAGGGAGAAGGGGCGAGGCAGGCCGCGCGGCTCAGCTGGGGTCCTGGCCCGGTCCGGCCTCGGGCTGCGGCTCGGACTGCTGCTCGGCGGCCCACTGGGCGCCCGCGATCTCCTCGGCGCTCAGCTGCCGGCGCGGGATCCAGGCGGGGACGGTGCCCTCCTCGTTGCGGCCTTTGTCGAGGATCGCCAGGTTGTGGTAGAAGTGCGCGCCTGCCAGCGTCCGGTCGGTCCCGCTCGGGCCGTGCGCGGTCGGCGGCTCGTGCTCCTCGTGGTTGAGGCCGTCGAGCAGCTGCTTGAGGAAGCCCATGCTGGTGGTCGGGTCGTCGAGCCGCTCCGAACTGCCGCCGTAGCCCGGCCAGTAGGAGGTCTGCAGGTCCTCGATCACGTAGAGCCCGCCCGGGACCACGTGCGGGAAGAGCGCGCCGAAGGCGGCGATGACGTCCGGGCAGTAGTGGCTGCCGTCGTCGATGACGATGTCGATCGGCCCGATCCGCTCGGCCAGCGCGGTGAGGAAGGCCGGGTCCGCCTGGTCGCCCTGGACGGTGTGGATCCGCTGCTCGCGCAGCGCCGTCTTGTCGTAGACGTCGACCCCGTAGACGAGGCCCCGCCGGAAGAAGCGCTTCCACATCCGCAGCGAGCCACCGCCCGCCGCCGGGTCGGCGTAGCCGCCGATCCCCAGCTCCAGAATGGTGAGCGGCCGGTCCCGCAGCGGGGCGAAGTGCCGGGCGTAGTGGTCGGTGTAGTAGTGCAGCCCCCACTTGTCCGAACCGTGGCGCAGCGACAACTCGGCCAGGTCGAGCGGCTGTTCCACCAAGCCGCGGAGCAGCTGCTGGACGACCGGGAAGGCCGCCAGTGCGGACATCAGCCGAGCCGGGTCCTCGATGCCGTGCCAGGTGATCCCGGGCGTGCGGTGGCCTGCGGTGTGCCGGGCGCCGAAGACGGCGCGGGCCAGGTCCAGCAGGTCCAGCTCGACGGTGGCGCTGGGCTCGTCGGCCGGCCCGGTGCGGTGCTCGGCCTTGGGGCCGGTCAGCAGGTGGTGCCGGAGCACCTGGCCGTCGAAGGCGAGCTCGAACTGCACCACCACCGCGGCGGCGGCGAGTTGCTCGCTCAGGTCGGCCCGGCTGACCAGTTCGTCCACCAGGTCGGTGGCCGTCTGCTCGGCGCCCGCCGACCTGATCACCGCCGCAAGCTGCTCCTCGGGCCCGTCCGCAGCCAGGATCAGGGCGCGGATCCGGCGCAGGTCGGTCTCATGCGGGTCCGAGTCGTGGCCCGACGGGCTGTTCACGTGCCGGCCGTTCTCGTGCTGTCCGGTGAGGGCGGTCATGCGTGAGCCTTTCCACGAGGGAGTCGAGAGGACGGGGAACGGATCGGGGCTTCTTCCAGGCCGGGGTGACGTCGTCGGTCATCGCCGGCGGCGGGATCTCCACCCGACCGGGAAAGAGAGCGTTGTCCACCACGATCGGACCGCCGGGCACCGAGTTCACGGCGGGACGCCGTTGCCACTCTCAGCTACTGGATCGACACGTCGTGAATCTAGGTGCGCATCCCTCCCGCCACAAGCACTACCTGGGGCCACGGGGCGCCGAGTGCGGGAAACGAGCCACAATCGGGGCACCGCTGTTCCGCATGTTTGAACCCGCCACCCCGGTGTCGTTCGTGGCAGCGGCGGAGTCGGTGATCGTCGGGCGACCGGGCCCCGGCCCCGGATCCACCGGCTCCCGCGGCCGGCCCCGGGCGGGACCGTCCCGCTCGGCCGGGTCGGCCCGCAAGGACACGAGGGGCAGTTCCACCCCATGACCAGTGACCGAGCCGCCCGGATCCGGCCCGGCCCCGAGGCCGGAGCGCCGCAGGTTCGGCTCCCGGGTCCGCACTGTGGATCGTGGCCGAGTACGACGCCGCCGGGAACGAGAAGGGCACGATCCCGCGGTGCGGCCTTCGCGTCACGTCCTCGCCCGCTCGGCGGAGTCCAGGATCACGCGAAGGCCGCAAGGTCGTCCCGGAGGATTCCCGGGCATCAGGCCGAGGTGGCCAGGTCGGCGAGCAGGCCCTGTTCCGCGGTGTCTTGGACGGACTCGTCGACCAGGCCGGCGACGACGGAGCCTCCGCCCTGTCCCACGGTCATCAGCCGGCGATGGGCCTGCCCTCGACCGAGCTGGATGCCCGGCACGGAGGACGACCGCAGACAGTTCCCACGTTCACCACGGAGCCGATCGACGGGTGAGGTGCCCAGCTCTACCCCGGCAGCATCGCCACACCTACGCCGCAGACCTTCGGCGTGGCCTCCCCACCGATGAGTAGAGTCGGCTTCGGAGTCGATCACCGACACGCGGCGATCGCGTACTGCGTCCGGCCCAGATCCGCCAGGTTGGAGCCGGTCTCGTCATTACGGGGCGTCAAACGCTGGTTCCTCGCGTACACCTTCCCGTCTCGCCAGCCGGACCCGAACCGTCTGGCAGTTCCGGTCCGTCCCGGCGTTGTCGGGGCTGCTTACCGCCCGCCTCGGCATCCCCCGAGACGAACTGCCCCCAGCTTCAACCAAGTTGCTACGACAACCGGCAGTGCAGGTCTCGCACCTCACTCGACTCCACAGCGCCTCGCGGCGCACCCACCCGCTACGAGAAGACCGCCACCGTCTTCCGGGCCGGACTCCACATCGCCGGCATCTTCATCTGGTCCGCCCGCTGATCCAAAAGATAGGACCTAAGCCTGTGCCGTTGCCTCGGGGCCGGCGGCAGGTGTCGGGGTGCGGCGGCGGAGGGTCGCGCGGTCGGGGTCGGCTGGTTCGAGTGCGATGGCGCGGCGTAGTTGTTCCATGCGTTGGGGTAGGGGGTGCCAGCCGGGTTCTGCGGCCATCTCGGTGTTGAGGTCGTGGATCGCGCGGGCGTAGGCGCGGGCGAGGCC
>NZ_JBIVVI010000310.1:0-8081 GCF_044757675.1 Kitasatospora sp. NPDC091257 | reverse complement strand
CCCGGCCGCCCCGGCCGCCCCGGCCCCCGCCCCGAAGGCCGCACCGGTGGTCCCACTGCGGGCGGCCTGAACGGCCCGGGCCGTCCGGGCCGCCCGGGAGGACCGCCTCAGGACTCCGGCTGCTCGATGACCTGAGCGAGGTAGAGCGCCTCGCCGAGCTTGTCCAGCAGCTCCAGCTGGGTGTCGAGGTAGTCGATGTGCTGCTCCTCGTCGGCCAGGATGTCCTCGAAGATGTTCGCCGAGGTGACGTCGTTCTTGGCCCGCATCACCACGATCCCGCGCTTGAGCCGGTCGATCGCCTCGACCTCGACCTGGCGGTCCGCCTCGAACATCTCCTTGACCGTCTGGCCGATCCGGACGTGGAACAGCCGCTGGTAGTTGGGCAGCCCATCCAGGAACAGGATCCGGTCGGTGAGCGTCTCGGCGTGCTTCATCTCGTCGAAGGACTCGTGCCGGGTGTACTTGGCGAGCTTCGTCCAGCCGAAGTTCTCCTGCATCTTGGCATGCAGGAAGTACTGGTTGATCGCGGTCAGCTCGGCGGTGAGCTGCTCGTTGAGGAACTCGATGACCTCGGGATCGCCCTGCATGGTGATGCCTCCTGCGTGAGTCCTGTCCTGCGTCCTGTGCTGGGTCCTGCGCTGCGCATCCTGGCACCGCTTCGGGAGGAAATTCCAGTAAGTTCACACTCACTAGGAGATGTGGCGGAATATCCGATTCATCACGGAACGTGCTGGTGAGGGCTCGACCGTTGCTCCGTACGGGCCGGGGCGCGAATCCGCGCAAAGGGGCGCGCGCCGAGGCTCGTCCGCCGTCTGTCACCATGGATCCATGGGTCAGTCGAAACACGAACCGCTTCCGCCGTCTGACCCGAGGCTCCCCCCGGGCCAGCGCGCGCAGCGCGGCTGGCCCGCCCTGCACTACGGGCCGGTGCCCCGCTTCAAGCCCCTGACCTGGGACCTCCAGGTGTTCGGCGCCACCGCCTCGGCGGAGAAGCACAGCTGGGACTTCGAGGCCTTCTGCGCCCTCCCGCGCACCACCGTCGTCGGGGACATGCACTGCGTGACCAAGTTCTCGGTGCTCGGCAACGAATGGACGGGCGTGTCGGCCGCCGCCGTGCTCGACCTGGTGCCCCCGGCACCGGGCGTCACCCACGTCATGGTCTGGGCCGAGTACGGCTACAGCGCCAACCTGCGGCTGGCCGACTTCGCCGACCCCCGCACCCTGCTCGCCACCCACCGCAACGGCGAGGCGCTCACCGCCGAGCACGGCTTCCCGGTGCGGCTGGTGGTGCCGCGGCTGTACGCCTGGAAGGGCCCCAAGTGGGTGCGCGCGGTGGAGTACATGCGGGCCGACCGGCGCGGCTTCTGGGAGGAGCGCGGCTACCACAACCTCGCCGACCCCTGGCGCGAGCAGCGCTACTCCTACCAGGAGGAGCCCGGCGACGGGCCGCTGCGCTGAACCCCTCGCGGCGGCCGAGCGGGTCGGACGCGCCCTAGAACAGCGAGAACTTGACCGTCACCACGCTGCGCTGCGGGCGCCGCTCGCCCGCCGCCGGGCTCTGGCCGGAGGAGGTGACCGCGCCGAACACGTCCCAGCCGCTGGTCTGCATGGTGAAGCCCGCCGCCTGGAGCGCCTTCTGCGCCTCGTCCTTGCCCATCCCCGTGACGTTCGGGACCGGCACCATGCCCTTGCTGACCACCAGCGAGACCGCGGAGTTCTCCTGCAGCAGCTGCCCGGCCGCCGGCGAGCTGCTGATCACCGAGCCCTCGGGCACGGTGTCGTCGTAGGTCTCGGCCACACCGCCCCTGGTCAGCTGGGCGCCGGCCAGGGCCGAGGCGGCGTCGGCGGAGCTCTTGCCGGCGAGGTCCGGCACCGCGATCCGCTTGGGGCCCCGGGAGACGGTGACGGTGACGCTGTCGCTCTTGCGGGTGCGCGCACCCACCCCGGGATCCACGGAGATCACCTGCCCGGACGGCACGGACTCGCTGAACACCTCGACGAACCTGCCGTGCAGGCCCTCCTTGTCCAGGACCCGCTGCGCCTCGGCCCGGTCCTTGCCGAGCACGCCCGGCACCGCGCCGTACAGCCCCTCGGAGATCCCGTAGGTGGCGCCGCCGATCGCCAGGACCAGGGCGGCCACCGCGGCCGTCCAGATCAGCGGCCCGCGGGGGAGACGGCGGCGCGGCGTGGCCGGCCGGCGCCGCTGCACCGGGGTCGGCTCGTCGTACGGGCGGGGCTCGGCGAGCAGCTCGTCCATCAGCTCCGGCGGCATGTCCAGCACGCTGGTGCGCTCGGTCGGCGGGGCGTCGGCGGGCCGCGGCAGCGGCTGGACCACCGAGGTCGGCTCGGTGGTCGGGTAGCGAGGGCCGGGCCGGGTGGAGGCCGGCGGCTCGGCGTCCAGCTCGGCCGGGGTGAGGGTGCGGCGCACCCGCTGGAGGGCGGCGAGCAGCTCGACCGCGTCGTACGGGCGCGCGTCGGCGGACCGGGCGCAGGCGCCGGCCACTATCGCGTCCAGTTCGGGGCCGACGGCGGGGGCGACCAGGGAGGGGGCCGGGACGTCCTCGTGCAGGTGCTTGTACATGACCTGGACGGGATTGTCGCCGGTGTGCGGGCGGCGGCCGGTGAGCATCTCGTACAGCAGGATGCCGGCCGCGTAGACGTCCACCCGCTGGTCGGTCGGGGCGTCCGGGAGGATCTGCTCGGGGGCCAGGTAGGAGACGGTGCCCATGACCGTGCCGCCGGTGGCGGTGGTGGTCGAGGTGGGCGCGCCGTCGGCGGTGCCGAGCACCCGGACCAGGCCGAAGTCGGCGACCTTGACCAGGCCGCCGTCGGTGATCAGCACGTTCTCGGGCTTGACGTCGCGGTGGACCAGCCCGGCCCGGTGGGCGGCGCCGAGCGCGGCCAGTACCGGCTCCAGCACGTCCAGAGCGGCCCGGACGGACAGCGCGCCGCGGTCGCGCAGCAGGTCGCGCAGGGTGCGGCCGGGCACGTACTCCATGGCGAGGAAGACGTGACCGCCGTCCGCGCCCTGGTCGAAGACGGTGACCACGTTGGGGTGGGTGAGCTTGGCGACGGCCTTGGCCTCGCGGATGAAGCGGGCGGTGAAACCCGCGTCGCCGGCCAGCGAAGGGTGCATCACCTTGAGTGCGACCACGCGGTCCAGACGGGTGTCGGTGCCCTTGTAGACGGTGGACATCCCGCCGGTCGCGACGCGCTGCTCGACCCGGTACCGGTTGTCGAGCAGGGCGCCGATCAAGGGGTCGTGCAGTGCCATGTCCACTCGGAGAGTCTAGAGCCGCCCGGGACGGCCGGTCCCGGAGGACACCGCCTCCGGGACCGGCTTGTGACATGCGCGACGGTTCAGAACGCGGGGCGCTCGCGGCTGTCCAGGTCGGCCCGGCCGGCCATCGCGGAGGAGGCCTCGGCGTGGAAGCGGCGCGGGATCCGGCCGGCCCGGTGGGCGAGCCGGCCCGCCTCGGCGGCGTGCCGCATCGCCTCGGCCATCAGCACCGGGTCCTGAGCCCTGGTCACCGCGGAGGCGAGCATCACCGCGGCGCAGCCCAGCTCCATCGCCAGCGCCACGTCGGAGGCGGTGCCGGCGCCCGCGTCCAGGATCACCGGGACGCCCGCACCCTCCACGATCAGCTGGAAGTTGTGCGGGTTGCGGATGCCCAGGCCCGAACCGATCGGCGAGCCCAGCGGCATGATGGCCGCGCAGCCGACGTCCTCCAGCTTGCGGGCCAGCACCGGGTCGTCGTTGGTGTACGGCAGGACGGTGAAGCCGTCGTCGACCAGCGTCTCGGCGGCGTCCAGCAGCTCGATCGGGTCGGGCAGCAGGGTGCGCTCGTCGGCGATCACCTCCAGCTTGACCCAGTCGGTGCCGAGCGCCTCGCGGGCCAGTCGGGCGGTCAGCACGGCCTCGCCGGCGGTGAAGCAGCCGGCCGTGTTGGGCAGCACCCGGATGCCGTTGCGGGTCAGCACGTCGAGCACGGAGCCCTGGGTGGTGGCGTCGACCCGGCGCATGGCGACGGTGGTCAGCTCGGTGCCGGAGGCGAGCAGCGCGCGCTCCAGGACCTCCAGGCTGGGGGCGCCCCCGGTACCCATGATCAGCCGGGAGGAGAAGGCCGTCCCGGCGATGGTCAGAAGGTCGTCGGCCATGGTTCAGCCTCCCTGCACGGCGGTGAGGATCTCGATCCGGTCGCCGCCGGCCAGCGCCGTCCCGGGCCACGAACCGCGGGGCACCACGGCCTCGTTGAGCGCGGCGGCGACACCGGTGTTGGCGGCGCTGACGGCGGCCACCACCTCGGCGAGGGTGGTCGTGGCGGACACCCGGCGGGGCTCGCCGTTGACGGTCAGGGCGATCTCGTTCGGGGTGATCTCGTTCGGGGCGATCTCGGTCATGCGGAGGCCTTCGTAGCGGGGGGTTCGGGGGAGAAGCGCAGGGGCGTGAACGGCCTTGCCGTTTCGGGGACTTCACCGGTGGCCAGGTACTCGGAGACCAGGTCGGCGGTCACCGGGGTGAGCAGCACGCCGTTGCGGTAGTGGCCGGTGGCGGCGACCAGCCCGGGCAGTGACGTCGGGCCGAGCAGCGGGGCGTTGTCCGGCGATCCGGGGCGCAGCCCGGCGGAGGTCTCCAGCAGCGGGAGTTCGGTGATTCCCGGGACCAACTCGTGGGCGTCGCGCAGGAGTTCGTACACCCCGCCGGCGGTGACGGTGGTGTCGTAGCCCTGCTCCTCGGTGGTCGCGCCGACCACCAGCTCGCCGTTCTCCCGGGGCACCAGGTACAGGTGCCGGCCGCGGACGACGGCGCGGACGTTGCGGGACAGGAACGGGCGGTAGGCGTCCGGGACGTGCAGCCGCAGCACCTGCCCCTTCACGGGGCGGATCGCGGGCAGCACACCGTCGGGCAGGCCGGGCAGCCGGTGGCTGTGCGGGCCGGCGGCGAGGACGACCTGCCCGGCGCCCACCCGTTCCCCGGTCGAGAGCCGGGCGCCGGTCGCGCGGCCGCCCTCGACCAGCAGCTCGACGGCCTCGGCGCGGTGCAGCAGGACGTTCGCGTTCCCGCAGGCGGCGGCCAGGGCGGTGAGCAGGCGCCGGGGGTCCACCTGGTGGTCGTCCGCGACGTGCAGGCCGCCGCGCACGCCGGGGGCGAGCATCGGCTCCAGCCTGCGGGCCTCCCGGCCGGTCAGCCAGGTCGAGTCCAGACCGAGCCGCTGGTGGAAGGCGTGCAGCTCGCGCAGTTCCTCGCGGTCGTCGGAGTCCAGCGCCACGGCGACGGTGCCGCAGCGGCGGTAGCCGGTGTCCCGGCCGCCGCTCGCCTCGGAGAGCTCGGCGGCGAAGGCCGCGTACCGCTCGTTCGAGGCCATCCCGAGGCGGAGCAGCGGCTCCTCGCCGTACTGCAGCTCGGTGACCGGGGCGAGCATCCCGGCCGCGACCCCGGCGGCCCCGCCGCCGGGGGAGGGGTCGACCACGATCACGTTCCGCAGCCCGCGCTGCGCGGCGCGCCAGGCGACGGCGAGGCCGATGACGCCCCCGCCGATCACCAGCACGTCGGCGTGGGCGCCTGATGGCAAGCGTGACAAAGCTGCTCTTCTCCCTTCGCCGGTATGACCCGGATCAGGTTCGGACGGTCGCAGGCCGTGCCAGCCCGCCTCTCAGCCCGGTGCGCCGGGCTCCCGTGTGGTGCCCCCACCTTAACGCCGGGGGTCGGCCCGGCCGAAGGCCCGTACAGCGGGCGGACGGCCCGCAGGCCGCCGCGTCGCGCTGAGTACAGTGACGGGCGTGGCAGAGCTGAGCGGAACGGATCAGGTGGTCGTCGTCGGAGCCGGGCTGGCCGGGGCGCAGTGCGCCCTCAAGCTGCGGCAGGGCGGCCGGCAGGGGCCGATCGTGCTGGTCGGCGAGGAGCCGCACGCGCCGTACGACCGGCCGCCGCTCTCCAAGGACGTGCTGCTCGGCAAGGCCGACTCCACCGCCCTGGACATCGACTACGGGCCGCTCGGCATCGAGCTGCTCACCGGCCGCCGGGCCACCGGCCTGACCCCCGGCGTGCTGCACACCGACGGCGGCGACCTCCCGTACGGCTCGCTGGTGATCGCCACCGGCGCCGTCCCGCGAGCCCTGCCCGGCGCCGAGCGCGCGCACCTGCTGCACACCCTGGACGACGCCCTGGCGCTGCGCGCGCTGCTGCGCCCCGGGCTGCGGCTGGTGCTGGTCGGCGCGGGTTGGATCGGCGCCGAGGTGTCCACCGCGGCCCGCGCGGCGGGCTGCGAGGTGACCGTGGTCGAGGCCGGCCCGGCGCCGCTGCCCGGCGCGCTGCCGACCGAGGTCGGCTCGGCGATGGCCGCCTGGTACGCCGGGGCCGGGGTCGACCTGCGCTGCGGGGTCGGCGTGGCCGCCGTCCAGCCCGGCGCGGTGCTGCTGGTGGACGGCTCGCACCTGCCCGCCGACGAGGTGGTGGTCGGCATCGGGGCCCGCCCCGCGACCGGCTGGCTGGCCGGATCCGGGGTCGAGCTGGACGCGGCCGGCGCCGTCGTGGTGGACGGGCGGCTGCGCACCTCGGTGCCCGGGGTGTTCGCGGCCGGCGACTGCGTCAGCTACCCCTCGGCCCGGGCCGGGGCCCGGCTGGCCGTCCAGCACTGGGACCACGCCCTGCAGTCCGGCGAGGCGGTGGCCGCAGCCGTCCTGGGCGCGGACGCGCCGGCCTACGACCCGGTGCCGTACTTCTGGTCCGAGCAGTTCGGCCGGATGGTCCAGTACGCCGGCCGGCACGCCGAGGGCGACGAGCTGCTGTGGCGCGGCTCCCCGAGGGACGGCGACTGGTCGGTGCTCTGGCTGCGCGACGGCGTGCCGAGCGCGTTGCTGGCCGTGGACCGGCCGCGCGACCTCACCCAGGGGCGGAGGCTGATCGAGCGCGGTACGGCCCTGGATCCGGCCCGGGCGGGCGACCCGGCGGTGCCGCTGAAGTCGGCCGTCGCGGGGTAGTGCCTGGTGCGCGGTGGGCCGCGGAGGTGGCAGTCTGGTGGCGTGAGTGAGATCGAAAGCAAGATTGAAGCCCTGGTCACCGACTGGATGTACCTGCCCGACATCTCGGAGCAGTGGGGGGTCCGGGTCACCGAGGTACGTGACCTGGTCAAGAACGGCGGCCTGATCGCCGTCCGGCGCGGGCCGAACAAGTCGCTGCAGGTCCCGGCGGCGTTCATCGACGGCCCGGGCCTGGTCAAGCACCTGTCCGGCACCCTGACCGTCCTGCGGGACTGCGGGTACAACGACGTGGAGATCCTGGAGTGGCTCTTCACCGAGGACCCGTCGCTGCCCGGCAGCCCGATCCAGGCGCTGCGGGAGAACCGCGGCACCGAGGTGAAGCGCCGCGCCCAGGCGATGCTGATCTGATGGCGGCGGACACGCTGCGTACCCGGCTGGCCGACGCCCGGCTCTACCTGTGCACCGACGCCCGCCGGGAGCAGGGCGACCTCGCCGAGTTCCTGGACGCGGCGCTGGCGGGCGGGGTGGACATCGTCCAGCTGCGGGACAAGGGCCTGGAGGCCAAGCAGGAGCTGGAGGCCCTGGAGGTCTTCGCCGACGCCTGCCGCCGGCACGGCAAGCTGCTGGCCGTCAACGACCGTGCCGACGTCGCCCACGCGGCCCGGCCGGACGTCCTGCACCTCGGCCAGGACGACCTGCCGGTGCAGGCCGCCCGGGCGATCCTCGGCGAGGACGTGCTGATCGGCCGTTCCTGCCACGCCGAGTCCGAGGTGGACGCGGCGATCGCCGAACCCGGTACGGACTACTTCTGCACCGGCCCGGTCTGGCCGACCCCGACCAAGCCGGGCCGCCCGGCCCCGGGCCTCGGCCTGGTCTCGTACGCGGCGAAGCAGGACACCGACCGGCCGTGGTTCGCGATCGGCGGGATCGACCTCGGCCACCTGGACGAGGTGCTGGCCGCCGGTGCCCGCAGGATCGTCGTGGTGCGGGCCGTCACCGCCGCGGCGGATCCGCGGGCGGCCGCCGCCGAGCTGTCCCGCCGGGTGCGCGCCGCGCTCTGACCGGCCCGGATCAGCGGGATCCGGGGGCCCGCAGGCCCC
>NZ_JBIVVI010000309.1:0-8111 GCF_044757675.1 Kitasatospora sp. NPDC091257 | reverse complement strand
GCCGGCGTCACCACCCCGGCCCCCGGCTTCGCGGCCTTCGTCTCCTGCCAGGTGATCGCCCAGGACCGCAAGGGCCTCGAAGCGCTGTTCCGGACCCTGACCGAGCGGATCCGCTTCCTCACCGCCGGCGGCACCCCGCCGGACCTCGGGGTCGGCGCGCCGCCCTCGGACAGCGGCATCCTCGGCCCGACCGTCCCCGCCGACCACCTGACCGTCACGGTCGGCGCCGGCGCCTCGCTCTTCGACGACCGCTACGGGCTGGCCAAGGCCAAGCCGGTCAGGCTCGCGCCGATGAAGACCTTCCCGAACGACAACCTCCGGGCCGCCGAACTGCACGGCGACCTCTCGCTGCAGATCTGCGCCGACCGCCAGGACACCGTGCTGCACGCACTGCGCGACATCACCCGGCACACCCGGGGCGCGATGCAGATCCTCTGGCGGATCGACGGCTTCCAGAACCAGTCCCGCCCGGACGGCGCGCAGCGCAACCTGCTCGGCTTCAAGGACGGCATCGTCAACCCCGACACCGGCTCCGCGCGCGAGATGGACCGGCTGGTCTGGGTCGCCGACGGGACGGGCGAACCCGGCTGGGCGACCGGCGGCAGCTACCAGGTGATCCGCATCATCCGGATGCTGATCGAGTTCTGGGACCGCGTCACCCTCACCGAGCAGGAGAAGATGTTCGGCCGCCGCCGCGACACCGGCGCGCCGCTGGACGGCGCCCGGGAGACCGACGCGCCCGACTACGCCAAGGACCCGGACGGCAAGGCGATCCCGCTCGACGCGCACATCCGGCTGGCCAACCCGCGCACCGCCGACACCGACACCTCGCGCATCCTGCGCCGGGGCTTCAACTACGACCGGGGCGTCGACCAGGCGGGCAACCTGGACATGGGCCTGGTGTTCTGCTGCTACCAGCAGGACGTGGTGCGGCAGTTCGAGGCCACCCAGACCCGGCTGATCGGCGAGCCGCTGGTGGACTACATCTCGCCGACCGGCGGCGGGTACTTCTTCGTCCTGCCGGGCGTGAGGGACGAGGCCGACTGGCTCGGGCGGGGGCTGCTGGCCGCCGTCTGACGGCGGGTTCCACCGCGGGCCCGGCGCCGCCACGCACCGGGCCGGTCCGCGCCGTCAGCCGCCGAGGGTGAAGCCGATCACCGCGCCGCCGCCCTCCCGGTTGGCGGCGAAGGCCGTCCCGCCGTGCGAGCGGGCCACCTCGTGCACGATGGCCAGGCCCAGTCCGGAGCCGGGCAGGCTGCGAGCGGCGGTGGCCCGGTAGAAGCGGTCGAAGACCCGGTCGAGGTCGGCCTCGTCGATGCCCGGGCCGCGGTCGCGCACCTCCACCCGCGGGCCGCGCACCACCACCTCGATCGGGCCGGTCCCGGAGGGGTCGAACTTGGCGGCGTTGTCCAGCAGGTTGCCCACCGCGCGGGCCAGCGCGTCCGGCCGGGCGGTGACGACGGTTCCGTCCGCGTCCACCACGATCTGCCGGTCGCTGCGCCGCCGGGCCTGGGCGGCGGCCTGCCGGACCACGTCGGCGAGCACCACCTCGGTCGGCTGCTCGTCCGCCCTGCGGTCCGCCGCGAGCGCCACCAGCTCCTCCACCAGCTGGGCCAACTCCCGTGACTCCTCCATCAGATCGGCCATCAGCGCGGCACGTTCGGCGGGCGGCAGCCGGTCCAGGCCGGGCAGCACCGAGAGGTTGGTGCGCAGGCTGGTCAGCGGGGTGCGCAGCTCGTGCCCGGCGTCCTGCACCAAGCGGCGCTGGTTCTCCTTCGCGGTGGCGAGCCGGACAAGCATCCGGTCGAAGGCCCGGCCGAGCCGGCCCACCTCGTCCGTTCCGGCGGCGGGCACCGCGACGTCCAACCGCCCACTGGTGGCGACCAGTTCGGCCGCGGCGGTGAGCCGGACCAGCCGTCGCGTGATCCGCCGGGCGAGCAGCCGGCCGGCCCCGCCGGCGAGCACCGCGACGATCGCCACCAGGGCGACCGTGCGGGTCCGCAGGGTGGTCAGCAGCTTCTCGGTGGGCCCGACCTGCTGGATGATCTGGACCGCCCCGCGCCGCCCGCCGAGCGAGACCACACCGACCCGGTAGGCCTCGCGGTGCTGGTGGCGCAGCCCGATCGAGGTGCGGCCCGGCTGGTCGGCGTGGGCGAGCTCGTGGTCGGACGGGCTCGGCGGCAGGTCGAGCCGGGCGGTGCCGGGCAGCACCGCGCCGTCAGGGTCGAGCGACTGGGTGGTGACCCGGATCGGGCGGACCAGGTCGGCGCTCAGGCCGCTCGGGCCGGCGAAGTCGCCCGGGAAGAGGACCTCCCGCTGGACCTGCCGGCCGACGGAGTCGACGGCGGCGCCGAAGTCGGCGGTCTCGTCGTCCCGGATCAGCCGCGCGGCGGCGTCGTAGCCGAGTGCGCCGATCAGCACCGCGACCAGCGCGGCGATCGCGGCGAAGGCCAGCGCGAGGGTGGTGGGCAGGCCCGGGCGCGGCAGCCGGGGGAGGCGGCGGGCCGGGCGCGGGAACCGCGGGAACCGCAGGAACCGGGGGAGGCGGCGGGCGGGGCCGGTCACGGCTCGCGCAGCGTGTAGCCGACGCCGCGGACGGTGTGGATCAGCGGCACGAGGCCCGGACGGTCGAGCTTGCGGCGCAGGTAGCCGATGAACACCGCGAGGTTCTTCGAACCGGGGCCGAAGTCGTAGCCCCAGATCTGCTCGTACAGGGTGGCCTGGTCGAGGACGGCGCCGGCGTGCCGGACGAGCAGTTCCAGCAGGTCGAACTCGGTGCGGGAGAGTTCGAGCTCCCGGCCGGCGCGCCAGGCCCGACGGGCCGGCGGCTCGACCCGCAGGTCCGCGACGGTCAGCGCCTCGGCGGCGGGCTCGGGCGGGTGGCGGCGCAGCAGGGCGCGCAGGCGGGCGAAGAGCTCGTCCACGTCGAAGGGCTTGACCAGGTAGTCGTCGGCGCCGGCGTCGAGGCCGGCGATCCGGTCGGGGACCTCCACCCGGGCGGTGAGCATCAGCACCGGGGTGCGGTCGCCGGCCGCGCGCAGCCGGCGGCAGACCTCCAGGCCGTCCGGCTCGGGCATCATCACGTCGAGCACCAGGACGTCCGGGCGCTGTTCGGCGTGGACGGCCAGGGTCTGGGTGCCGTCGGCGGCGACCCGCACCCGGTAGCCCTCCAGCATCAGGGCGCGGGCGAGCGAGTCGCGGATGGCCCGGTCGTCCTCGGCGATCAGCACGGTGTGCGTCATGGCGGAGATTCTCCCTGACGTGCTCACGGCGCTTCCGGTCGGGGCCGAGGTGTTCCGGGTCCGCTCCGCGGCCCTCCCCGACGGCCGCGGCTGTTGCGCGGTGCTTCGCGGGCGTACGGTGGCCGTACGGTGGCGCGCCGCCGGGTGGGCCGCCTGGTTCGAGTCGGCACGCCCTGCCGGAGGCCGCGATGGCAGACCGGATGGCCTTCTTCACCACCCCGCGCGCGGAGCGGGCGCGGCGGGACGCGCGGGAGCGCCTGGGGGACTGGCGGGAGGTGTACCGGCCGGGCGAACTGCTGCCGGTGGTGGGCGGGCAGGCGGGGCGGTGCATGGACTGCGGGCTGCCGTTCTGCCACCACGCCTGTCCCCTGGGGAACCTGGTGCCGGACTGGAACCGGCTGGTGGCGGAATCGGGGACGGGCCAGGAGCCGGGGGCGGGAGCGGATTGGCGGGCGGCCGCGGCACGGCTGCTGGCCACCAACAACTTCCCGGAGTTCACCGGGCGGCTCTGCCCGGCGCCCTGCGAGAGCGCCTGCGTCCTGGCGATCGACGGCGCCGCGGTGGCGATCAAGAACGTGGAGCTGGCGATCGCCGACCGGGCCTGGGAAGCGGGCTGGGACGGGCCCCGGCCGCCCGACCGCCCCGAGCGCGCCGGTGGGCGGCGGATCGCGGTGATCGGCTCGGGTCCGGCCGGGCTGGCCGCCGCCCAGCAACTGACCAGGGCCGGGCACACCGTCACGGTGTACGAACGGGCCGACCGCGCGGGCGGACTGCTGCGGTACGGCATCCCGCCGTTCCGGCTGGAGAAGCACCGGCTGGAGCGCCGACTGGACCAGCTGCGGGCCGAGGGCGCCGCCTTCCGCACCGGGGTGTGGGTCGGCCGGGACGTTCCGGGCGAGGAACTGCGATCGGGGTACGACGCCGTGGTGGTCGCGGTGGGGGCGACCGCCTGCCGGGAGCTGGCGGTGCCGGGCCGGGACCTGTCCGGGGTGCACCAGGCGATCGACTACCTGACCTGGGCGAACCGGGTGGACGAGGGCGACCGCCCGGTCTCGCCGGTGTCCGCCGAGGGGCTGGACGTGGTCATCGTCGGCGGCGGGGACACGGCGGCGGACTGCCTGGGAACGGCGCTCCGTCAACGCGCCGCCACGGTCACCCAACTGGACATCAACCCCCGCCCGCCGCAGGACCGGGCCGCCGGACAGCCCTGGCCGGTGCACCCCAAGGTGTACCGGGAGACCACCTCGCACGAGGAGTCCGGCGCCGCGGAGGCCGGGCCCCGGGTGTTCGCGGCGACCACCGTCGGCCTCGAAGCCGGCCCGGACGGCCGGCTGGCCGCCGTCCGCTTCGCCGAGGCCGAACCGGCCGACCGCAGCCCGCGGACGGGCACCGAGCGGAGCCTGCCCGCGCAGCTGGTGCTGCTCGCGCTGGGCTTCACCGGGCCGGAGCCGGACCGGCGGCTGTTCGCCCAGCTCGGCCTCACCACCGGGCCGGCGGGCACCCTGGCCCGGGACGACGGCTTCGCCACGGAGGCGCAGGGTGTGTTCGTGGCGGGGGACGCCGGACGCGGGCAGTCACTGATCGTCTGGGCGATCGCCGAGGGGCGGGCGGTGGCGGCGGCGGTGGACCGGTACCTGCGCGGGTGGACGGAGCTTCCGGCGCCGATCCGGGCCTCGACGCGGGCGCTCACGGTGTGAGTCCGGGAGCACCCGCGCCGGGGCGGGCCGGGTCGGGTCGGGGCGACTGTGGCGTCGCCGGGGACGAGGTTGTCCGCCTCCGAGCTGAAGACGACCCGCCGGTCGTCCGCCGTGGTCCGGCCGCCGTAGGAGCCGAGGGTGGTCGTCGTCCCGGGTAGGCCGGTGCTGACCAGGGTCTCGGTGCCCTGTTTCAGGTCGCGGACGTAGACCTCGAAGTGACGGTCCCACTGGGTGTCGCCGTGCAGGACCCAGGACGAGTAGACCGCGTAGCGGCCGTCGGGGCTGATCGAGGGGTTGACCACACCCTTGTAACCGCCGTCGCCGTCGCATCGGGTACGTACGGTCTTTGCTACGATCCGGCGAAGCTGGTGTCAGGAGTTGTGCGTACACGGGTCGGAGGGTGGGGACGTGGGTTCCGATGGACGGGCGGTGACGTCGGTCGAGGTTCGCTACACCCCGACGGCCGCCGACTTCCGGGAGGCCTTCGCGGCGTGGGACCGGCGCACGGTGGCCGGACGCCGGTCGCGGCGAGCCGTGTACACGGTGGCCGCCGGCGGGACGGCGGTTGCCGGGCTGCTCGCCGTCCTCGGCGGGACGGTGCTGCTGCTGGCCGCCCTGCTGGTGATGGTCGCGCTGCTCGTGGTTCTCGCGGGGCCCGGGACGCGGGTGCGGCGGGTGACCAGGGCGGCGGCGGACAAGGGCGAGTTCAGGGTCCTGCTGGACGACGACGGGGTGGTCGTGAGCACCGAGGCCTCGGTCACCGAGTTCTCCTGGCCGGAGCAGCGGTACTACCTGGAGACGCCCCGGCTGTTCCTGCTGCTGACCGGCAACGAGGAGACGGGGGTGCTGACCATGCTGCCCAAGCGCGGGGCCGACGACCTCCGGGGGCTGGGGGAGCTGATCGACCGGCACGCGACGGCGCTCGTCCCGGACTGAGCGGTGGTTCCTGGGGCGGTTCCTGGGGCGGTCCCTTCGGTGGGGCCGATGCGGCCGGGGCGAGGGGCGCGTCACGGGGTGGGCTCCGCCGGGCCGGCCCGGTGCGCCCGCCGGTCGTAGCGCCAGAGCGCGGGGATCGCGGCGGACAGCGCGGCCGAGCTGCCGAGGCAGAGCAGGCCGCCGGTGCGCAGGGCCGCCCGGATGCCCTGGCGGGCGGCGAGCCCGCCCGCCCGCAGGTCACCCAGGGCCGGCCCGGCGGAGCCGATCAGCATCTCCAGCCCGGCCGCGCGGCCCCGGAGTTCGTCCGGAATGGACTGGTTCCAGATGGCGCTGCGGAAGGTGTCGCCGATCCAGTGGGCACCGCCCGCGACGGTCAGGCAGAGCAGGACGGCCCACAGGCCCGGGGCGAACGCGGCCGCCGCCGTCGCCGCGCCGACCAGGGCGGCGGAGAGCAGGACAGGTCGGCCGTGCCGGTGGACCCGCTCCGCCCACCCCCCGGTCGCGGCGGCGATCAGGCTGCCGACCGCGCCGGCCGAGTAGAGCAGGCCGAGCGCCCAGGTGGCGTCCAGGTCCGCGGCCAGGAACGGGAAGAGCGCGGTGGGCAGGGCGAAGACGGTGGCCGCGAGGTCGGCCAGGTAGGTGCCGATCAGGTCCGGGCGCCGGGCCGCGTACCGGGCGCCGTCGAGGAACTCGGTGAGCTGCGGCGCCTCGGCGTCCCGCTCCGAGGGGACCGGCCGGACCCGGGCGAGCAGAGCGATCGAGAGCAGGAAGGTGCCGAGGTCGACCAGGTACGCCGCCGGGACGCCGGCGGTCGCGATCAGCAGGCCGGCCGCCGCCGGGGCCGCCACGCCGCCGATGCTCCAGCGCAGCGAGAGCAGGGAGCCGGCCGCCACCAGCTGGTCCTGGGGCACCAGCCGGGGGACCATCGCCTCGACCGAGGGCTGCTGGACGCCCTGGAGCGCCGCCGCCAGCCCGGCGGCGACGTACAGCGGCCAGACGGCGGGGGCGCCGAGCAGCGCGTTGGCCAGCAGTAGGGCGCTGAGCGCGGCCAGGGCGACCTCGGTGGCCAGGGCGACGGTGCGGCGGTCGGCGCGATCGGCGAGGACGCCGCCGTAGAGGCCGAACAGGACGGTGGGCACGAGTTCGACCGCGCCGACCGCGCCCACGGCCAGCGGCGAACCGGTGAGGTCGGCGATCTGGAGCGGGATCGCCGTCATGGTGAAGATCGAGCCGAGCAGGGTGACGGTGCCCGAGGTCCAGGTCAGCCGGAAGTCGCGGGAGGACCGCCAGGGCGCGGTGTTCGGCAGCAGGCGGAACCAGCGGCGGTGCGTTCCGGGGGTGGTGTTCGGTCCGGAGGCGCTGTCCGTTCCGGGCGTCGGGCTCGGTCCGGGCGTTGGGCTCGGTCCGGGGGTCGGGTTCGGTCCGGAGGTCATGAGGGGTGGGATCCCTTCGCGGCCGTCGGTGTCGCGACGGCTCTCCTTATCGCTGATAAATTCCAGCTCGGGAACTTATCGGCGATAAGGTGGGTCTGGCAAGCGGACGACCCAGGAGGCCGATCGGATGGCTCTGAAGCGCGACGAGGTGGTGCGCACGGCGCTGCGCCTGCTCAACGAGGAGGGCATCGACGGGCTGACCACCCGGCGGCTCGCCCGCGAACTCGGCGTCCAGTCACCGGCGTTGTACTGGCACTTCACGAGCAAGCAGGAACTGCTCGACCTGATGGCCGAGGCGATGCTCGCCGAAGCCCTCCCGCCCGACCGTGAGCCGGACCCGGCGCGCTGGCCCGAGTGGATCGCCGCCGACGCCCGCGCCAAGCGCAACGCCCTGCTCGCCTACCGCGACGGCGCCCGGGTGCACGCCGGAACCCTTCCGACCGAGGGCGAACTCCCGGCGGTCGAGACCCAGTTGAGTGCCCTCTGCGGAGCGGGTCTGCGCCCGCGAACGGCGCTGCGCCTGCTGCTGACCGTCGACCGGTACATCATGGGCTGGGTCACCGAGGAGCAGGCCTGGCGACAGGACTCCGCGGGCCGCGACCGGCCGCCGTTCCCGGACGAGGCGCTGTGCGAACTGCCCTTGCTGCGCGAGGCGGTCGACGTCCTGCGGATGACCGACCACGACGCCGACTTCGAGTACGGGCTGCGGGTGCTGATCGAGGGGTTCCGGACGGAGATCGCGCGGGAGGCGGCGCAGGGCGCCCCGGCGCCGGACCGGGCCCCGGGGGCCACTCGTCCGATGG
>NZ_JBIVVI010000308.1:0-8113 GCF_044757675.1 Kitasatospora sp. NPDC091257 | reverse complement strand
GGGGGGCTCCCGGACCGGGCCGGACGCCGGGTGGCTCCGCTCCTGGTCCTTCCTCCTTGTCACTCCGTGCGCAGCGCCGTGACCGTCCGGGTGCGGGCCGCCCAGGTGGCCGGGAGGGCGGCGCCGAGCAGGGCCAGCACCAGGCCGCCGAGTATCAGCGGCCCCGCCACCGGCGGGGCGAACACGGCGAGGTCGGCGTCCGGCACCCCGATTCCGGCGGCCCGGGCCATCGCGGGCATCACCTGGTGGTGCACCAGGACACCGATCGGGACTCCGATCAATCCGGCCGCCAGCCCGCTGCCGCAGACCGAGGTGAGCACCATGCCGACCGTCTGCCGGGGCGCCATCCCGAGCGCCTTGAGCACCCCGAGGTCGTGCACCCGTTCCCTGGTGTCCAGCAGCACGGTGTTGAGCACCCCGAGCCCCGCCACCACGGAGAGCAGCAGTGTGAGCACGCCCGCCAGGGTGTTCATCGCCAGCACCACGATGTTGAGGTGCTCCCCGCCGGGTTCGGCGCCCAGGCCCATCGGCTTCACGGCCTGGTCCAGCCCGTCGGCGTAGGACTGCGCGTCGGTGCCCGGGGTGAGGTCGATGTGGAAGGTGAGCGCCTCGGCGTGGATCGCGCCACCGAGCGGCGCCAGCGTGGCCCGGTCCGTGAACACCACGTCGTTGGTGGTCAGGACCTCGCCGGTGATCTTCGCCGGGGTGCTGCGGCCGTGGTCGGTGAGTGTGACGGTGTCACCGACCTTCGCCTCGTTGGCCCGCAGGTAGGCGGCGGCCACCACCACCTCGCCGGGGCCGTGGAACCAGCGGCCGGAGACCAGCTGGAAGCCGCTCCAGGAGGCGTCGCCGCTGAACGCGACCACCTCTGAGCGCCCGGTGTTCCCGGCCAGGGCGACCGGGGCCGGGGCGGTGCTGTACCAGGCGCGGGTGCCCGTTCGGGACTCGACGGCCTTGGCCACGGCCGCCTCGTCCACGTGGTCGACGGGCTGCGCGGCGCCCTCGATCGGGACCTGGACCACCACCTTGCCCGCGCGGTCGGCCGTCAGACCCTCCTGGATGGAGCTCAGCGAGAGCGTCAGACCGACGCAGAGGGTGACTCCGACCGTGCCGAGCACCACGGCGGCACCGGTGGTCGCCGAGCGGCCCGGCCGGTTGAGCGGGGAGGCCAGCCCGAGGCTGAACGCACGTGGCACCGGCAGCCGGCCGATCAGGTCCTGCGCCCGGGACAGCGGACCCGCCGCCCCCGCCCCGCCGGCCGTACGGCGGGCGGCCGCCCGCTTGGCGCCGGGAGCCGTCCGGCCGACCGCGAGTGCCTCCACCGTCCGCAGCCGCCCGGCCCGCAGGGCCGGTACCACCGCGGTGCCCGCCACGGCCGCCAGCGCCGCCACCGCGACCACGGCGTCCACCCAGACCGGGATGCCGAGCAGCCCGCCGCGCAGGGCCTTGTGGGCCAGCCCGAGGACCGGTACGGAGAGCAGGTTTCCGAGGAGCACGCCGAGCGCCGTGCCGAGCCCGGCGGGGATCAGCGCCTGGCCGACGTAGGCGCGTGCCACCTGGGCGGGGGTGAAGCCCAGGGACTTGAGGATGCCGATCCGCCGGGTGGCGGCACTGACGGCGCCGCTGACCACGACGCCGATGATCAGCACCGACATGGCCAGCCCGAGCACCCCGAAGGCCGTGACGAACGGGACGAAGGTCGAGGCCGTCCGGTTCGCCTCCTCCCGGGCGGGCCGGTAGGAGGTGACCGCGGCGAGCGCGTCGCCGGGGACGGCGGCGGCCAGCGCGGCGCGGTCCGCGGCCACCTCGGCGTCGTCGTCGGCGTGGGCGAAGCGGTAGAGGTACTGGACCGCGGGCGCCGTGCCGGGCGCCGCCAGCCCGGCCACCTGCTCCGGGGCGACCCAGCCGTCCGCGCTCCAGGAGACCGAGGCCGCCAGGCCGACGACCTTGAGCGTCGGGTGCCCCGGCCGGTCCGGGAACTCCATGCTGTCGCCGACCGCCAGCGGGGAGTGCCCGTCCAGGAACACCACCTCACCGGGGCCCTCGATCCAGCGGCCTTCGGTGATCCGCAGGCCGTCCAGTGGGCCGTCCTGGGCACGGCCGACCAGCGTCATCGGCGGCAGCGGGCTCCCGGCCGGCGGGATCCGGGTGTCGGGGCCGGAGCGCGGCTGGACGGTCACCGCCTGGTAGGGGCCGGCCGTGGCCGTCACGCCGGGCGCGTGGGCCGTCCCGGCGAGCTGGGCGGGGCTCGCTCTCTCCCGGTCGTACAGCACGTTGAGGTGGGCACCGCGCTGGTCCGCGAAGGAACGCTGGTAGGGGCCCTGGGCGGCGACCAGCAGCCCGAGCGCGAGGATGCACGCCGTCACGGACACCATCGTGGTGAGCACCATCACCAGGGTCTGCACCCGCCGGCGGCCGACCCCGGCGCGCACCACCTTGCCGAGCGCGCTCATCGGCCACCGCCCGGCACCGGCGCGGCCGCCGTGTCCCGGACCAGCCGGCCGTCGAGCAGTTCGATCGTCCGGTCGGCACAGGCGTCGGCGAGCGCGGTGTCGTGCGTGACCAGCAGGATCGTCTGGCCCTCCGCGTTGAGCCCGCGCAGCAGGTCGCGGACGTCGGCGGCCGAGGCGGTGTCCAGCGCTCCGGTGGGCTCGTCGGCCAGCAGCAGCGGCGGACGGTTCATCAGCGCCCGGGCCACCGCGACCCGCTGGCGCTCGCCACCGGAGAGCCGGCCGGGGAAGGCCTTGGCGTGCCGGGCCACTCCCAGCCGTTCCAGCAGTTCCCCGGCCCGGGCCCGGGCCGGCTCCCGCCGCATCCCCGCGAGCTGGGCCGGGAGCAGCACGTTGTCCTCCGCGGTCAGGTCGTCCAGCAGGTTGAAGAACTGGAACACCATGCCGATCCGCGCCCGCCGGTACTCGGCCAGCGCGGCCTCGCCGAGCCGGTGCACGGCGACGCCGTCCACCTCCACCTCGCCCTCGCTCGGGCGGTCGAGGCCGGCGACCAGGTTCAGCAGGGTGGACTTGCCGCTGCCCGAGCGGCCGAGCACGGCCAGCGCCTCGCCGGCCCGGACCTCCAGGTCGAGCCCGGCCAGGGCGGGACGGGCGGCGTCGGATCGGTCGTACGTCTTGCTGACGCCGCGGATCCGGATGATCGGCGCGTTCACGGGCCCTCCACGGTTCGGGGTCCGGCCCCGGGAACCCCGGGCCGGCTGACGGGACATGACGCTACGAATCCGCGGCGGGGTGCCGACAGCCGTCTGGACGGCCTCTGCGGGGTGTATCCAGATACACCCCGAACTGGGTGTTCAGGCCTAGAGCGCCGGGCGACCCGGACGGGCAGACTGACCCATCGAAAGATCGAAACCGGGGTCCGCGGGGCTTCCGGGCGACGGCTTCGGGTCCGCCGCTCCGGGCCCGGGGCTCCGAGGTCCCCGGACGGGGGCCGCGGAAGGGAGAGGGGGCGCGTCATGAACGCGGGAGTGCTGGAAGAACTGGCCCTGAGGGTCGGCCGGGCGTGCGCGGACGGGGTGCGGGCCTGGTACGCGGCGACGCTGGCCGTGACGGGCTTCCTCGCGCTGCTGGCGGGGCCGGTCCTGCTGGCCTCCGCGCTGTTCGGACCGGACGAGCCCCTGGACCTCCACCCGGGCGGACCGCTGATCCTGCTGGTGCCGATGGGGCCGGTCGCCCTCTGGGCGCTCTGCTGGGCCACCGGGGGCGGCGGCCGGGCGGTCGGCGCCGCGCTGTTCGCCCCGGGGGCGATAGCGCTGCTGGCGACGCACCTCTACGGGGGTGCCGCGCCCGGCGGCCGGTCCGGCTCGCTCTGGCTGGCGCCCTCCCTGCTGGTGCTCGGGCTGTTCGGGGCCCGCTGGGGCGCGACGGAGAGCAGGCGGACGGTCGGGAAGTGGAGCGGGCGGCCGATCCCGGTGCCGTACCGTCGGCCGGTCGGGGCCGGGCCCTGGCGACGGCTGCGCACCGGCGGCTGGCTCACCGACCCGGCGATCTGGCGGGACTTCGCCTGGACCCTGCTCACCGGCGCCGCCGTGCTGCTCACCGCCGCGATCGTCCTGCTGACCCCGGTCGCCCTGGAGGTCTTCGGCCGGAACGGCCGGTTCTTCGCCCTGGGCGTCGTCTACGCGATGGGTCTGACCGTCGCCCCGTTGGCCGTGCTGTGGGCCGCCCCACCGGTCCTGCGGTTCCACGAGAAGGCCGCCCGGGCCCTGCTCGGGCCCTCCCGGCGGGCCGAGCTCGCCCGCCGGGTCAGCCACCTCGCGCGGACCAGGGCGGACACCATCGACGCCGGCGCGGCCGAGCTGCGCCGGATCGAACGGGACCTGCACGACGGGGCACAGGCCCGGCTGGTGGCCCTGGGCATGCTGCTGACCGTGGCCGAGCAGCTGAAGGACGATCCGGACGCCCTCGGGCCGCTGCTGGCCGAGGCCCGGCTGTCCTCGGTGAAGGCGCTGGGCGAGCTGCGGGACCTGGTCCGCGGCATCCACCCCCCGGTGCTCGCCGACCGCGGCCTGGCCGACGCGGTTCGGGCGACGGCGCTGGACATGCCGCTGCCGGTCGGCTTCAGCGGCGACCTGCCCGGCCGGGTATCCGCCCCGGTGGAGTCGGCGGCCTACTTCGCGGTGACGGAGCTGCTGGCCAACGTGGTCAAGCACGCCGGGGCCTCGCAGGTGTGGATCGAGATAGGGCACAGTGACGGGCTGTTGCGGATATCGGTCACCGACGACGGGCGCGGCGGCGCCGACTCGTCCCGGGGAACCGGCCTCAGCGGAACCGAACGCCGACTGGCCGCCTTCGACGGGGTGCTCGCGATCAGCAGCCCGTCCGGCGGGCCGACCATTGTGAACCTGGAGATCCCGTGCGCGTTGTCATCGCCGAAGACCTCTTCCTCCTCCGGGACGGCCTGACCCGGCTGCTGGAGGCCAACGGCATGAAGGTCACCGCGGCGGTGGAGGACGGAGAGCAGCTGCTCGCCGCGGTGGCCGCGGACCGCCCCGACATCGCCGTGGTCGACGTCCGGTTGCCGCCGGGCTTCACGGACGAGGGGCTGCGGGCCGCGCTCGCGGCCCGCCGGGCCCACCCGGGCCTGCCCGTCCTGGTGCTGTCGCAGTTCGTGGAGCAGCTCTACGCGCGCGAGCTGCTCGCCGGCAGCACCGGCGGGATCGGCTACCTGCTCAAGGACCGGGTGATGGACGGCACCCAGTTCATCGACGCCGTCCGGCGGGTCGCCCAGGGCGGCACCGTCATGGATCCGGAGGTGATCACCCGACTGCTCACCCACAACTCCTCGGCCGGCCCGGTCTCCACCCTCTCGCCGCGCGAGCGGCAGGTGCTGGCGCTGATGGCGGAGGGCCGGTCCAACGCGGCGATCGCCCAGCAGCTGGTGATCACCGAGCGGGCGGTCGCCAAGCACACCGCGTCGATCTTCGTCCGGCTCGACCTCCAGCCCTCCGATGACGACAACCGTCGGGTCCTGGCCGTCCTGGCCTACCTCAACAACTCCTGAAAGGAGCCGCCATCGCCCGCGCTCGGCACCCACTCCGCACAACTTGATAGATCACCGACAAGTGGCGAGTTGCCCTCCGCTGCACGGGGCTCGCCTGCTCCAGAACGGGTCAATTAGGCTGGTGAGGTGCTCATCCTTGTTCGCCGCCGCCACGTGGACCTGCTCCGCGTGACGACCATGTCCTGTCGACGCTCCGGCTGAACCTCGCGCCACCCACCCTCACCGGCGACCCCTGCCCGGCCGCCACCACCTCCCGGCTCCCCGAGCACCCGCCGCACCAGGCGCTGCTCCGGCCGTCCCCGGTCGACCACCGGGACCAGCCGGGACGAGACCCAGCGGATGTCACACATGACGCAGCAGTACACGCCCATATCCGAGACCGGCACCGACTCCGCCCCGGCGGACGCCCTCCCGGTGATCGACCTGTCGCTCGCCGACGGCAGCCCGGAGGACCGTCGCCGCCTGCACGACGAGCTCCGCGACGCGGCCACCGGCGTCGGCTTCTTCCAGCTCGTCGGCCACGGTGTCACCCCGGACGAGACCACCGCACTCGCCCGGGCCATGCGCGCCTTCTTCGCACTCCCCGAGGCCGACCGGCTCGCCGTGAGCAACCTCAACTCCCCCCACTACCGGGGCTACACCCGCACCGGCGACGAGCGCACCGGCGGCAGCCAGGACTGGCGCGACCAACTGGACATCGGCGCCGAGCTGCCCCCGCACGTCCCCGGCACCGGCGAGCCCCCGTACTGGTGGCTGGAGGGGCCCAACCAGTGGCCCGAGGCGCTCCCCGAGCTGCGCACCGCCGCGCTCGGCTGGATCGACCACCTCGGCGGGGTCGCCCGCCGCCTGCTGCACGAGCTGCTCACCGCGATCGGCGCCCGCCCCGACTTCTACGACGAGGCCTTCGGGGGCCACCCCCACCTGCGCCTCAAGCTGGTCCGCTACCCCGGCAGCGCCCCGGACGGCACCGGCCAGGGCGTCGGCACCCACAAGGACTACGGCTTCATCACCCTGCTGCTGCAGGACACCGTCGGCGGCCTCCAGGTCGAGCGCGCGGACGGCACCTTCCTGGACGTCCCGCCGCTCGACGGCGCCTTCGTCGTCAACCTCGGCGAGCTGCTGGAGGTGGCCACGGACGGTTACCTCAAGGCCACCAGCCACCGCGTGGTCAGCCCGCCCGGCGCCCGCGAGCGCTTCTCGGTGCCGTTCTTCTACAACCCCCGCCTCGACGCCCACATCGAGCCGCTCGACTTCCCGCTCGCCCACCACGCCCCCGGCGCCACCGAGGACCCGGCCAACCCGCTCTTCGCCGACTTCGGCCTCAACGAGTGGAAGGGCTACACCAGGGCCCACCCCGAAGTCACCCGCCGCCACCACGCCGCCCTCGCCTGACCCACGCGGCGCGGAGCCCGCACCGCGCCGATGCTCCCCACCGGCAGCCCTCCGGCCCGGGCGCCCCGCGCGGGGTGCCCGGGCCGGCGGGGCCCGCCGGCCCAGCGCTGTCGGAGCGGCGGCAAGACCGACACGGTCGACACGACCGACATCACGTAGAGGATCGCCGGCAGCGCCCCGAGGCGGAGACGAGCGTGCTCGCCGAGGCCCTGGTGGACGTCGGACTGCTCGTCTCCCCCGCGCCCCGCCGGTACGCCTACCCCCACGACCTGCTCCGCCGCTACGCCCGCGGCCTCACCACCGGACGCCGACCGCCCTCCTGAGCCGGTGCACCGATGGACCCGGAGTGACGGGCACTGTCACACTGCTGCTGTCACAGCAGGAGTGTGCCAGCGCGGGAGGCGGCGGGTGGGGGAGCACGGCGGGGTGGGGGTCGGGTTGCGGCTGACGGTGGACGAGCTGGCGGCGCGGGCCGGAGTGACGGTGCGGACGGTGCGGTTCTACGGGACGAAGGGGCTGCTGCCGCCGCCGGAGCTGGGGCCGCGGCGGGTGGGGCTGTACGGGGCGGCGCACCTGGACCGGCTGGAGCTGATCGAGGAGTTGCAGCGGCAGGGGCTGACGCTGGCGGCGATCGAGCGGTACCTGGCGCGGTTGCCGCAGGACAGCTCACCGCTGGACCTGGCGATCCACCGTGCGCTGGTGGCGTCCTGGACGCCGGAGGCCCCGGAGGAGGCCACCAGGGCTCAGCTGGAGCGGCGGGCCGGGCGGGGGCTGACGGAGGAGCAGGTCGGGCGGCTCGCCGCGATGGGGGCGCTGGAGCGGACGGGGGATCCGGAGGTGTTCCGGGTGGATCCCGGACTGCTGCCGCTGGGCGTGCGGATCCTGGACGTGCCGATCCCGTTGGAGACGCTGCTGGCCGCCCGGTCGGTGGTCGTGGAGCACAGCCGGGCGACGGCCCGGGAGTTGCAGCGGCTGTTCCGCGAGACGGTGTGGAAGCCGTACCGGGAGAGCGAGCCCGCGCCCCAGGAGCTGGCCCGGATGCGGGCGCTGACGGACCACATCCAGCCGATGGTGGCGCAGGCGCTGGTCACGGCCTTCCAGCGGTACCTGCGGGAGGAACTGGGCGAGGAACTGCGCCAGGAGCAAGGGCAGGAACAGGAGCAGGCCCAGGCCCAGGAGCAGGTACAGGCGTAGGGGTACGGGTAGG
>NZ_JBIVVI010000307.1:0-8117 GCF_044757675.1 Kitasatospora sp. NPDC091257 | reverse complement strand
GGAGGTGTTCTCCACCTCCACGGTCAGCCGCTGCACCCGGTACGGGCCGGGCAGTTCCTCGGCCCGCAGCCAGACCAGGCCGTCGACCTGTTCGCGCCGTCGCACCACCCGGCCGACGACGGCGCCGTCCTCGTGCACCAGACCGGTTTCGCCGACGCCCGGCAGCCGGAACGGCCGCTGCACCCCCTCGCCGTCCACCTCCTCGACCGGGACCAGGAGTTCGACCCTTTCCTCGGCGCCCTCGTCCCACTCGACGAGGTCCCGGTCGGCCAGCTCCAGGCGCTCCACCGACTCGAAGCCGGCGGCGGTGGCCCGTTCGACGGTGCGCCGCTGGACCCGCAGGAAACGCAGCTCGACCGCCAGCAGGTCCCCGCCGCGCGCCTCCATCAGGCACTCGGTGCGCTGGTGGGAGTGCTCGCCGCCGACCGCGGTGTACTCGGGCGGCACCAGGACGCCGAACTGCCAGCGCAGCCGGTTCTTGGCCGCCGAGGCGCGGTACGGGTAGAGCACGTAGCCCTCCAGCAGCACCGCGTCGGCGACCTGCCGGGCGGCCGTGAAGCCGCGCTCGATCCGCTCCGGGAAGCCGCTCACCGGACCGTCCCCCCGATCGCGGCCGCCGCGAGCAGCTCGCGCACCGTCGCCTCCCAGGAGGGCAGGGCCCGCCGGGAGCGGTAGGCCAGCAGCTCGTCCATGACGTCCTCCGGCAGCCGCAGCCAGCCGCTGCCGGGGAAGTGCCGGTCGATCGCCTCCTGCCAGACCCGCACCGGCATCCGTACCCGGGCCTCCCGGTCCCAGGGCACCGGGCTGACCTGGAAGCCGCCGGGGCCGGAGAAGGCGGTGCCGGAGAAGAGCAGCAGCAGCGGCACCTCGCCGCCGTCCAGCGCCCGGAAGTAGCGGGCCGAGGCGACCTCCTGGTCGTAGGTGCAGGGCACCGAGAGGTCGATCTCCGTGCCGCCGGTGAAGCCGGGCACCAGCAGCGGCACGGTGGCGAACTGGACCGGGTTGAGCGTGGTGGCCCAGCGCTGCCGCTCGCCGAACAGGTCGGTCAGCCGCTCGCCCTCGGCGTCGCCGTAGGGCCGGCGGCCCGGTTCGATCCGCAGCTGGCACTGGAGGGCGAGGGCGTGCACCCGGGTGTCGGCCGGGGCCGTGATGCGCAGCCGGAACACCAGGGTCGGCCCGGCCGCGTACGGGTCGGACCGCACGCCGGTGCAGGCGAAGGCGAGGGCCGTCACGCCGTCACCTCCGCCCGCAGCGGGCGGGCCCGGTCGGCCAGCCGCGCGAAGAACGCGTCGAGTTCGGCCCGTGCCTCGGCGCCGCCGTCGAAGCCGTGCCAGCACCGCCGCAGCCGGCCGACCAGCTCGTAGCAGACGTCGATCGGCACCAGGAAGCACGTCACGCGTTCCTCGGTGCGGCGCAGCAGCAGCGCCTCCACGTCCGGTTCCAGGGCGTCGGCCAGCCGGCTGCCCCCGAGGGCGCGCTGCCAGGTCGCCTCGTCCAGCTCGCTCTCGGTGGCTCCGGCCGGGCCGGGGTAGAAGGCGAGCAGCTGGTCCATCACCGTGTTGCGGAACAGGAAGGCGGTGCCGACCGGGATGCCCAGCACCGACCAGGCCTGCTGGTCCAACTCGCGGGCCGGATCGGCGAGGTAGCGGTCCGGCACGGTGCGGTAGCGGCCGCCGGCCGCGCCCGGCTGCTGGAACAGCAGGCTGCAGGCGGTGCAGGCGCAGGCCAGGGCGCGCTCCTCGACGTCCACCAGGTGGCGGTGGCCGGCGGGCAGGTCCCGGCCGCAGAACGCGCACTGCTCGGGGCGCGGCGGGGCCGGTTCGCGCAGCCGGTGCAGCAGGGCGGTCCCGTCGCGGGAGATCCGGCGGGTGTTCATCGGGCCTCCGCCGGCTGCGGCGGGCGGGTGCCGATCTGGAGCAGTTGCGGGGCGCGCTCCAGTTCCACGGCGGTCACCTCGGGCGCGTGGCAGGCGAGGACGGCCTCCACCTCCTGTTCGCCGCAGCCGCAGCCGGTGGCCGTGCGGCGCAGCCGCAGGACGCCGGTGGCCGGGTCGAAGCCGGCCACCTCGACCCGCTCGGACAGGGCGGCCAGTGCCCGGTCGATCCGGGCGGGGAGGTCCTCGGGGTGCAGGTCGTGCAGGAGCAGCACCCCGGCGACGGCCGGGTCGTCCAGCATCCGGTCCAGTGCGGGTGGGGGCAGCGCCGGGACCATCCTGGCCAGGCCCTGGCCGTAGAACTCCATGAGTTCCCGGACCAGTTGCTCGCCCGCCTGCTCGGCGCCGCTGCCGGCCAGGGCGTCCAGGGCCTCGTGGATCCGCTGCCCGGTCCGCTCGGCCGTCATGCGGTGAGCCCGCTCAGGCCGGTGGGCACGTGCATGGTCTGCACGGTGCGCCCGCCGCCGACGTACATGTGCACGCCGCAGGGCAGACAGGGGTCGAAGCTGCGCACCGCGCGCATGATGTCGATGCCCTTGAAGGTGTCCGGGGGGTTCTCCTCGAAGATCGGGGTGTTCTGCACCGCGTCCTCGTACGGGCCGGGCGTGCCGTAGCTGTCCCGGACGCTGGCGTTCCACGGGGTGGGCGGGTACGGGTGGTAGTTGGCGATCTTGCCGTCGCGGATCACCATGTGGTGCGAGAGCACGCCGCGCACGGCCTCGGTGAAGCCGCAGCCGATCGACTCGTCCGGCACCTCGAAGCGCTCCCAGGTCTGGCTGCGCCCGGCGCGGACCTCGTCGAGCGCCTTCTCGGCGAAGTGCAGGGCGGCGGCGGCCGCGTACGCCTGGAAGTACGTGCGGGCGCGGTTGCGCTCGATGGCGTTGCTCCACTGCGGGATCTTCCACTCGAAGGTGACCTCGGGCTTGGTCATCGAGCGGGGCAGGTTGATCTGCACGCTGTGGCCGGTGGCCTTGATGTAGCCGATGTCGACCAGTCCGGACAGGGCGGTGGACCACAGGCGGGCGATCGGGCCGCCGCCGGTGTCGAGGGCGAGGTGGTCCTTGCCGTCGAACCAGCGCGGGGACATCACCCAGCTGTACTTGTCGTCGAAGTTCCGCTTCTGCGGGGCGGGGATGGTGTGCTGGTTCCACGGGTGGCGGGGGTCGACGGGGTTGCCCAGCGGGTCGTGGGTGACGAACAGGTCCTTGCCCTGCCAGTCCTCGTAGTAGGAGCTGCCGAGCAGGATGCGGATACCCAGGTTGATCTGCGTCAGGTCGTTGGTGACGAGCTTGCCGTCCACCACGACGCCGGGGGTGACGAACATCCGTCGGCCCCAGTCCGTCATGTTGCGGTAGGTGAAGTCGCAGTGGTCCGGGTCGTTGAGGCTGCCCCAGCAGCCGAGCAGGACCCGGCGCCGGCCGACCTCCTCGTAGCCGGGCAGGGCCTGGTAGAAGAAGTCGAAGAGGTCGTCGTGCAGCGGCACGACCTTCTTCATGAACTCGACGTAGCGCATCAGCCGGGTCAGGTAGTCGGTGAACAGCTGCACCGTGGCGACGGTGCCGACGCCGCCCGGGTAGAGCGTGGAGGGGTGCACGTGGCGGCCCTCCATCAGGCAGAACATCTCCCGGGTGTAGCGGCTGACCTGGAGCGCCTCGCGGTAGAACTCGCCCTCGATGGGGTTGAGCGAGCGCATGATGTCGGCGATCGTCCTGTAGCCGTGGTCGCCGGCGTGCGGGGCCTCGGTGCGCTCGGCCTGCTCCAGGACGCCGGGGTTGGTCTCGCGGACCATCTTCTCGCAGTAGTCGACCCCGACCAGGTTCTCCTGGAAGATGTTGTGGTCGAACATGTACTCGGCGGCCTCACCGAGGTTGATGATCCACTCGCCCAGGTGCGGGGGCTTCACCCCGTACGCCATGTTCTGCGTGTAGACCGAACAGGTGGCGTGGTTGTCGCCGCAGATCCCGCAGATCCGGCTGGTGATGAAGTGGGCGTCGCGCGGGTCCTTGCCGCGCATGAAGACGCTGTAGCCGCGGAAGACCGAGGAGGTGCTGTAGCACTCCGCGACCCGCTTCTGCTTGAAGTCGATCTTCGTGTGGATGCCCAGGCTGCCCACGATGCGGGTGATCGGGTCCCAGGACATCTCGGTCAGGCCGCTGCCGTCGCCGGCCGCCCTGGTGGTCGGTGTTGCCATCGTTGCTGTCGTGTCCTTGTCTCTGGGAGCGGGCCCCGGCGAGCGGGCGGGGGGTCGTCGAGCGGGCGTGGGCCGTCGGCGGCCGCACACCGGGCGGTGTGCGGCCCTGCGGCGGTCACCAGGGCGGGCGGTAGCCCGTGGTCAGGTGGCGGCCGGAGTGACGCCACTTCGGTTCCTTGTCCAGCGTGTTCAGCGTGATCGCGCGCAGCCGCCGGATCAGCGCGCCGTACGCGCTGCTGGCGTTGGTGGAGACCCGTGAACCGGGCGGCGGGTCCATGAAGGGCATGAACTTGTCCGGGAAGCCCGGCATGGTGCAGGCAATGCAGATGCCGCCCACGTTCGGGCAGCCGCCGATGCCGTTGGTCCAGCCGCGCTTGGCGACGTTGCACTTCACGACCGGGCCCCAGCAGCCGAGCCGCACCAGGCACTCGGGCGTGCCGTAGTCGGTGGCGAACTGCCCCTGCTCGTAGTAGCCGCCGCGGTCGCAGCCCTCGTGCACGGTGGCTCCGAACAGCCAGGCGGGCCGCAGCTTGTCGTCCAGCGGGATCATCGGCGCGGAGCCGGCCAGCTGGTACAGCAGGTAGGTGAGCGTCTCGGCGAAGTTGTCGGGCTGGATCGGGCAGCCCGGCACGCAGACGATGGGCAGCCCGGCCTTGGACTTCCAGTCCCAGCCGAGGTAGTCCGGCACGCCCATGGCGCCGGTCGGGTTGCCGGCCATCGCGTGGATGCCGCCGTACGTGGCGCAGGTGCCGATCGCCACCACGGCGGTCGCCTTCGGGGCGAGCCGGTCCAGCCACTCGCTGGTGGTGATGGGCTGACCGGTGGCGGGGTCGTCGCCGAAGCCGCACCAGTAGCCCTCCTTCTTGATCTTCTCGTTGGGGATGGACCCCTCGACGACCAGCACGAACGGCTCGATCTCGCCGCGGTCGGCCTTGAAGAACCACTCGACGAAGTTGTCCGCGCCCTGGACCGGGCCGCACTCGAAGTCGATCAGCGGCCAGTGCACCGCGACCTTGGGCAGGCCGGGCAGTGCGCCGGTGACGATCTCCTCGATGCTGGGCTGCATCGCGGCGGTCAGCGAGACGGAGTCGCCGTCGCAGCTGAGGCCCGCGTTGATCCAGAGAATGTGCACCACGTCGGTGTCGGTGGTTGCAGCTGTTGCAGTCGTTGCAGCTGTTGCAGCACCCATGAGGATGCCTCCTCGGGGATGGGAGCCTGAGGGAATGGCTCGAAGCCAGTCATAGCAACGGTCCGGGCCGGGCGCCGGTCCGCGCGGCCCGCGCCGGGCCCCGGGGAGGCAAGCCGGGCGGGGCCGTTCGGGTCACGGTCGCGCGGCGGGCCCCGTCGGCACCGGGCGCTTGTGGACGAACGCGGAACGCAGCGCGTGATACGGCGATTCGGGTGTGAAGAACTGCCGGTGCATGACCGCGAGCTCCTCCTCCCGGTAGGCGTCGAGCGGTTTCGTCCGCTCGTCGGCCTCGCGCGCGGCCTTCTTCGCCGCGATCCGCTGGTGCGCGGTGGGCGAGGCGGCGAGCAGCCCGGCCAGGTGGGCCGTGGACGGCCCGAACTCCTCCGGCCCGCAGGCGAGCACCCGGTCGACCAGGCCGATCCGCTCGGCGGTGGCCGCGGAGACGGGCAGCGCCTGGCGGGTCAGCCGCTCGGCCGCCACCGCGCCGAGGCGGCGCGGGAGGCTGTACGTCCAGTACTCGGACCCGTACAGCCCCATCAGCCGGTAGTGCGGGTTGAGGACGGAGCCGCCGCGGCACCACACCTCGTCCGCCGCCAGCGCCAGCATCACCCCGCCGGCCGCCGCGTTGCCCCCGACGGCGGCGACCACCAGCCGGTCGGTGGTGGTGAGCACCGCGTCGACCAGTTCGTCCATCGCGGTGATGTTGTCCCAGGACTCGACGGCCGGGTCCGCCGCGGCCTCGATCACGTTGAGGTGGATGCCGTTGGAGAAGAAGTCCCGGCCGCCGCCGAGCACCAGCACCGAGGTCGGGCGGGCGACGGCGAAGCGGTAGGCCGCCAGCAGGCGGCGGCAGTGGCCGGTGGACATCGCGCCGCCCGGGAAGGAGAAGCGCAGGAAGCCCACCGGGCCGTCCTCCTGGTAGCGGAGGTCCGACCAGACGGGGCCGTCCTGCTCGCCCGGCATCAGGGGCGCCGCCAGCTCCGGCAGGGCGGGGAGCAGGCCGCCGAGCGCCGTCACGGCGGGGAGCTTGACGCCCGCGGGGCCGCCGGGGGTGCGGCGGCGCAGTTCGGGGATCCACACGGCACCGTCCGTGGTGGCCCGGCACAGGGCCCCGGCCCGGGTGGCGAGCAGGTCGCCCGGGCAGCCGCGCAACACCGGTTCGCGGTGCCCGCCGTGCAGGTACCAGGTGCCGCCGCACAGCTCGTCGAGCACCCCGGGCCGGGAGTCCGCGGCGCGGAGCCTGCGCAGCACCGCCTCGGTGCTGTCGGCCGCCCAGTCGATCCGGCGCTCCTCCTGGCGCAGGACGGGCCGGGTGCGCACGGCACCGCTCCAGCCGGGGCCGGACTGCGGCTGCGGCGCGTACGTGCCCGAGGCGACGCGCTCCACGGCGAGCAGCGCGGCCGCCACCGCCGCGTCGGCGACCTCGTTGCGGTAGAGGTCGCTCTTGCCGTACTCCGGCAGCCGGCAGGGCGCCGAGGCCCAGACCGGCCCGGCGTCCATCTCCGCCTCGGCCTGGAGCACGGTGACGGCCCATTCGGTGCGGCCGTCCTGGATCGCCCGGTCGAGGGAGGAGGGGCCGCGGTCGCCCGGCGGGCCGGGGTGGACGATCAGGCAGGTGAGCTGCGACCAGAGCTCCCGCGGGATCGCGGTGCGCAGCATCGGGGCGAGCACCAGGTCGGGCTTGAGCCGGCGCACCGCGTCGAGCAACTCCTCGTCGTCACCGGCCAGTTGGAGGTCCACGGTGTGGCGCCGGTCGCGCAGTTCGGCGTGCAGCCGCTGGCTGAGGCTGTTGAACGCGCTGGCGAGGAGAAGAATCCGCATGTCCGCCTCCGACGGGGGTGCTCCGGGAACCCGGTGATCATCGCTTCCGCCCTCGCGGCCCCCCGCCGCGTCCGGCATGTCGCGCCGCGCGTTCACCCGAGCGGCCGGAGCCGGGCGACGGCGCCGAGCGGGTAGCATGTAAGCTATGAATCCAGCGAGCAACCCTTACGAGCTTCGTCCCGGCGTGCCCACCGTCGAGGTCTTCCGCCGCCTGCGCACCGACGCCGGCCTCTCCGACAAGGCCCCCGAGGCGGTCGCGCTCGCCCTCCCCAACACCTGGTACGGCGTGGTCCTCCACCACGAGGGCGAGCCCGTCGGCATGGGGCGGATCATCGGCGACGGCGGCACCGCGTTCCAGATCACCGACATCTGCGTCCACCCCGCGCACCAGGGCCGCGGCCTCGGCAAGCGCATCATGGCGGCGCTCACCGAGGAACTGGAGCGCCGGGCCCCCGCCACCGCGTACGTCTCGCTGATCGCGGACGGACCCGCGCGCTTCCTCTACGAGAAGTTCGGCTTCGCGGACACCGCCACCCACGACTCGATCGGCATGTACCGGCTGATGGGCGGCCGCTGACGGCCCCTCGGCCGGTTCGACGGCCCGAGCCCGGCGGCCGACGGGGCGTGTCCCCGGTCGGCCGCCGGGCGGGGGGTCACAGCGGCAGGACCTGCCAGTCGCCGAAGGCGGTGGCCGTCGTGCCGGTGCGGAAACGGACGCGGCCGTCCGTACCGACGGCGAACACGTGGAGCACCCCGCCGCCGTCGACGATCGCGGTCGGGAAGTCGAGGACGGTGCCGCCGAGGTCCTGCCAGGTGTCGCAGCCGGAGTTCGGGGCGGTCTGCGCGGTGGTGCTCACCCCGCCGCCGCCGTTGCGCTCGAACAGCACGACCCGTCCGCCGTCGACGATCGCGGTCGGGAAGTCGAGGACGGTGCCGCCGAGGTCCTGCCAGGTGTCGCAGCCGGAGTTCGGGGCGGTCTGCGC